>JACDAF010000209.1 GCA_013695575.1 Chloroflexota bacterium
GCGCGACCACTCCCAACGCAATGGCGTCAAGCTCGCCGAAGTTGCCGATTCCATCATCGACAGCAACCCGCTATTGCCACCCACTGCATAGCCCGAGGGAGCTGGTATCGACACAGCGCCAGAACGAGATAGAGGTCGGTTCACGCCCAAGACCTAAGACCCGCGGCGCGCCATCATTCGAACGAGGGATATAACGCGCCATCATTCGAACGGGACAAGGGATATAAAGTGGGCGACCGGAAACGGTCCCGTTCCCCGGCCACAAAGGCCACGGCCGTGTTCGCGCTACTCATCCCGACGACGCTCATGGTGCTCTCGCGCCCCGCGTCGCACCTTCGCCGACTCCCACGGAGTCCAAGCCAGGCACTGCGCCGGGGAAGACCGGGAAGGCCCCAGCGGCAAAGGCGGCTAGCACCCATGGTCACGCTAGGCCGGTCCGCAATCACTTCGCGTTTACCGGTTAGCAGGACGCTGAGCATGACGCGACGGTCTCAAGCAGCGGGTGCCCGCAGCATTGCCGTCCGCCCCCCTCGGGTCTGTGGTTACCCTCCGCCGCCGTCGTGTCGATGATGATCCTGTTATCGACGGGCTGCACGAGGACCGAGGCGCCGCACCGCCACTGGCGGCCGCTGCTCTCGTCCAGGTCGTACCCAACTCCAACACTCCATGGCAATCTCTTCTTCGAGGAAGTGGTCCCACTGCAGGCAAGTGACGTAGGAGGCGGGTCGCGCCTGCGAAGTGCAGGTAGGCGCGAAGGCATTGCGCATCGTGTCGACAAAGGCCTCGGCGCGGCGCGGTGCGAAGCTGTCCTCCCACCATAAGCCGAGCACCTGCATCTGGCCGCGAGCGCGGTCGACGCGCGGCCCGACCCCGAGTAGTCACGCTTCCGTCCGAAGCTGCGACTGTATTTCGTGACCACGCAACCAACGACGCGACCGCCGGCCTGTCACGCCGGAGGTCGCGGGTTCGAGTCCCGTCGCTCCCATCTCTTAGAGCGCCTGCAAATGGGCGAGTTGCGTTGTCAGAATAGACACGGAGATTCGTGTCGTGGCTCAATCCCGTGGGCCAAATGCTGACGTAAATGATCGGACGGCCGCGCTCGCGAACGCCACACAGTCGACCTCCGCGCGTCGACCGGATTCGGGCCCGGCGAACGCAGCGGATCGGTTCCTACTCCCATCGTGCCCACTGGCGGTCACCTCCGCTCTGTCCGTTCGGGAAGGCGCGAACCTCCCGTCTGGACAGACGCCGCGCTCTTGCCAGCTCTGACTATGGATGCGTGGAAGAGAAGAGAGAGCATCGGATCGGCGCGTGGTTGGACGACGGCGACGGTCACCTCTGGCGCGTCGTCCGCGTCGCTTCGGGCACGGTCACCCTCGCGGACCGCGCGATCGAGCAGGTGTTCCAGGTCGCCGCCGACGGCTCCGTGGTGTCCGACCGCGAGTTCTCGCGCGTCGAGGTCGAGGTCTGCGACTACGGTTACGTCGAGGGCGACTGCCCGGTCGGCGACGGCGCGTACCGAGTGAAGCGGCGTTAGGCTGGGCGGACCGTTGGGAATGGACTTCCTCCTCAACGTCGTTGCCCTCCCGGCCGACCGGGAGCCCGACTGGGACGCCGCCGCGCGGCGCATCGCCGCCCTCGGTCTCGAGGATCTCGACCGCTTCTTCGGCTACTGGGATCACGACGGGGCAGCCGGCGGGAGGCCGCCGACGACGACGCGTACGTGCCGAGACTGAAGGGGGAGCTTCGAACCGAGCTGGACAACGTCCGGCGCTCGTTCGGCCAATACTCGCGCCACAGCACTACGTTCGAGTTCCGGGGATTTCGCTTCCTCGCGACGGGAGGCGAGTCGGTCGGATCGGTCCCGACCGATCTCTACGACTCGATCTCCCGGCTGCACGCGGTCGGGGCGCTCGGGGCCGCGGGCTTCGTCCCGGTCGACGTCGACGGCCCGGACGACGAGGCGCCGGGCGCGCTCGATCCGCCCGGAGCCTGAGCGCGCCCGCTCGGTCAGGTCGCAGAGACCACCCGCCGCGCGTGCGCGCCCGCGCCCCCCAAAGGCGTATGGCAGACCAGCGGCAGATAGAAGCGCATCTGTCGAGTCACGTGAGCCGGCAAGAAGGCCGGTAACCCGTGCGGTCGGCGGTCGCCTCGTAGGCGATGATCACTCAGCTCGATGCGAGGTGCCAGCCGAGGAGGGCGGCGAAGGGCCAGGGACACGCGAGGAAGAGATGCGTTTCCCGCGTGCCGTATGTCTTCGTGCACGAGGTTCATCGTGGGTCTCGGTGCCATCTCGAGCACCGATGGGTGAGCCAGTTCGCTTCGGCGTAGACGTCGCCCTCGGCGTGATGGCGCCATCGCGGCATCGACCAACACGGACTGGCTACGACAGGTTCCTGTCAGCTTCATGTTAGATCACGTTGACGTCGCCTGATTAGTGGTGACCTGGTCGATCCGCGCAAACCGCATGTTTGAGCGCCTCCGGTCCGTCAAGACGTACGAAGAACCACATTCGACCGAATTTGCAAGCCGGAGGTCGCCGGTTCGATCCCGGCACGCTCCATCGCGCGACGACTGGAGAAAGCCCCTCGTAGCCTACGCGCCGGTTCGCAGGCCAGGCTCGCAATTGTGCTGACGCTACTGCCGCGCCGCGGAAAACGCTTTTCGGCCCGACGGTTCGACCCTCAGCCCTCGCTCGAGTGACTAGTCAAATCCAAGGAACGCGAAGTCACTCGTTAGATGGATCGTCAAGTACAGACGGAATGCCGAACAAGAAGTCTCGAGGAGTCTCAACGACTGACTCCGCGAAGCACGACGTCCTGGTCGACGATGACCGCAGGCTGACGGAAGGATCG
>JACDAF010000219.1 GCA_013695575.1 Chloroflexota bacterium
CGGCGGCGGCGCGGAGCTCCTCGACCGCGGTCTTGATGCGCTCGACGTCGTCGCCCTGCGCGGCCTCCCGGGCGGCGGCGACCTTCGCCTCGACCTCGGTCTTCACCTCGGCCGGGATCTTGTCGCCGTTGTCACGGAGGGCTTTCTCGGACTGGTACGCGAGGTTGTCCGCCTCGTTGCGGACCTCGATCTGCTCGCGGCGGCGACGGTCCGTCTCGGCGTTGGCCTCCGCGTCCTTGACGAGCTTGTCGACCTCGTTCTTGCTGAGGCCGCTGGACGCCGTGATCGTGACGTGCTGCTCCTTGGACGTCGCCTTGTCACGTGCCTTCACGTTGACGATCCCGTTCGCATCGATGTCGAAGCTCACCTCGATCTGCGGAACGCCGCGCGGGCTCGGGGGGATGCCGTCGAGGATGAAGCGCGCGAGGCTCTTGTTGTCCCCGGCGAGCTCGCGCTCGCCCTGGACGACGTGGATCTCTACTTGCGTCTGGCCGTCGGCCGCGGTCGTGAAGACCTGCGACTTGGAAGTCGGGATGGTCGTGTTGCGCTCGATGAGCTTCGTCGCGACGCCGCCGAGCGTCTCGATGCCGAGCGACAGCGGTGTGACGTCGAGCAGGAGGATGTCCTTGACATCTCCCTTGAGCACTCCGGCCTGGATCGCCGCGCCGATCGCCACGACTTCGTCGGGGTTCACGCCCTTGTGCGGCTCCTTGCCGAACAGGTTCTTCACCGTCTCGACAACGAGGGGCATGCGTGTCATGCCCCCGACGAGGACGACCTCGTCGATCTTGCTCGCCTCGAGGCCCGCGTCCGCGAGCGCCCGCTTGACCGGGCCGGTCGTCTGTTCGACCAGGTCACCGACGAGCTGCTCGAGCTTGCTGCGCGTGAGCGTCAGGACGAGGTGCTTCGGGCCGGACTGATCGGCCGTGACGAACGGCAGGTTGATCTCCGTCTGCTGCGTGGTCGAGAGCTCGATCTTCGCCTTCTCGGCCGCCTCCTTGAGGCGCTGGAGCGCCATGCGGTCACTGCGCAGGTCGATGCCCTGGTCCTTCTTGAACTCGTCGATGAGCCAGTCCATCACGCGCTGGTCGAAGTCGTCGCCGCCGAGGTGCGTGTCGCCGTTCGTGGCCTTCACCTCGAAGACGCCCTCGCCGAGCTGCAGGACCGAGATGTCGAAGGTGCCGCCGCCCAGATCGTAGACAGCGACAATCTCGTCCTTCTTCTTGTCGAGCCCGTAGGCGAGCGCGGCCGCCGTCGGCTCGTTGATGATGCGGAGCACCTCGAGCCCCGCGATCTTGCCCGCGTCCTTCGTCGCCTGCCGCTGGTTGTCGTCGAAGTAGGCCGGCACCGTGATGACGGCCTGCGTCACCTTCTCGCCGAGGAAAGCCTCGGCGTCGGTCTTCAGCTTCCCAAGGATCATCGCCGAGACCTCGGGCGCGGACAGCTTCTTGCCGTCCTGCAGCACGACCTCGACGCCGCCGTGCGCATCCTGGCCGACCTTGTAGGGGACTGTCTTCTTACTGCGCTCCACCTCGGGGTCGCTGAACCGCCGCCCCATGAAGCGCTTGATCGAGTAGACCGTGTTCTCCGGGTTCGTGATGGCCTGGCGCTTGGCGACCTGCCCCACGAGACGCTCGCCGGTCTTGGTGAATGCGACGACGGACGGGGTGATCCGCCCACCCTCGGCGTTCGCGATGATCGTCGGCTCGCCGCCCTCCATGTAGGCGACCGCCGAGTTCGTGGTGCCGAGATCGATACCGATGACCTTTGCCATTTCCTACTCCTTCTGTAACCCCGGTCCCGTTCGCTGCCTTCGGCGGCGACGGCTCCCGGGGGCCCTGCGGCTCGTCGCGGCAAAGCCGCTCCTCGCCTACACCTTCTCTTCTCTAGCCTTGGTCCAGTCGCTGCCTTCGGCGGCGACGGCTCCCGGGGGCCCTGCGGCTCGTCGCGGCACAGCCGCTCTCGCCTACACCTTCTCTTCTCTAACCCTGGTCCCTTTCACGTTCGGCGCCCGGTGCGACTTCGTCGTCCGCGGTAGGCGGGCCCTTGGACACCGTCACGACCGCGGGCCGGATGATCCGGTCGTGCAGGCGATAGCCCTTTTGGTACTCCGAGATCACGCTGCCTTCCGGCGCGTCCGACTCCACGTGTGCGACAGCCTCGTGCTGGTATGGGTCGAACGGCCTGCCGACCGCCTCGAGGGTCTGCAGACCTTCGGCGTCGAGCAGCCCACGCAGCTTCCGCTCCACGAGCCACATGCCCTCGACCCAGGCCTGCCCTTTGACTTCCTCGGGCATCGTCTCGAGCGCGCGGTCGTACCCGTCGAGCACCTCGAGCAGCTTACGAATGAGCTCCGCCTTGGCGTACTTCGCGAAATCGGTCCGTTCCGCCTCGTTACGCTTGCGGTAGTTCGCGAAGTCCGCCGCGAGGCGCTGGAGATCGCGCGTGAGCGCCGTGGTGTCGGCGTGTGCCTCGGCCTCGCGCTCGGGCTGTTCCTCGGCGGGGTGGCCGTTCGTCCGCTGGCTGCGCATCCGCTCCTCGAGCAGCTCCTCCGCTCGCTTCACGTTGTCGTCCATCTCTAGTCCCCCTCGGCCTCGACGGCGCGCACAAGATCGGTCATCAGCGCGCCCACGTAGCGGACGGCCCCGATGGAGCGCGCGTAGTCCATGCGTGTCGGCCCCACGATGCCGATGTACCCGACGACGCCCTCACGGACCCCATACCGGCCGAAGACGAGGCTGCAGCCGCGGAGCGGCTCGTGCCGGTGCTCGCCACCGATCGCGACGCGTACCTCTCCGTGGCCGAGACCGCTCGGGAGCAGCGAGACCAGACGCGTCCGATCCTCGAGGATGCCGACCAGCTCACGGGCTCGCTCGCGCTCACCGAACTCCGGTTGGGCGAAGATGTTCTGGACGCCGTCGTAGTAGACGTCGCGTGCCCGCGCGGCGTCGTGCTCCTCGATGAGGCCAGCGAGCGAGCGCGTCAGCTCGGCCGCAAGACCCGCGGTCAGCTCCGCGTGCGCGCGGACACGCGCCCCATCCGCGCCGGCAAGCGCTTCGCTCAGCGTCGACGAGAGCGCCCGCAGCTCCTCGACGCTCGCCGGCGAGCGCAGCGTAACGAGCTGCTGCCGGACAGCACCACCGTCGAGCACCGCGACGAGCAGGACGCGGCGCTCATTGATCGGGACCGCCTCGACGTGACGCAGGGCCGAGCGCGGGGCCGCGGGCGGCGTCACGATGGATGCTTCCGCGCTGAGCCGCGCGAGCGTCGAAGCGGCGAGCCGGAGCCACTCGGCCGTGTCGCGTTGCGCCTGCTGGAACTGGTGTCTCACGGTCACCTGTTCGTCGGGCCGGATCGCCGCCTCCGGCATGAGGCTCTCGATGAAGTAGCGGTAGCCGAGGTCCGTCGGGACGCGCCCGGCCGAGGTGTGCGGGTGTGTGAGCAGGCCGAGCTCTTCGAGGGCGGCGAGCTCGTTCCGCACGGTCGCCGGGCTGACCTCGAGCCGGTACCGCCGCACCAGCGTCGCCGAAGCGACCGGCTGCGCGGAGCCGATGTACTCGCGGATGACAGCCCGCAGGATCCCGCGCTGCCGCAGCCCGAGGCCCGGCAGAGGCGCCACAGTCGTCATTAGCACTCTCCCTCCGAGAGTGCTAAAGCATATCCTGCCTCGGGGTCAAGGGTCAACGGACTCCGGGCATGCACCGGGCCGGCGACGTACTCTCGCCACGCTGCGACACGCTTCCGCGGCCGGCCTTTGCGGTCCTCCGGGGCTCGGTTGACCGGGTCCGCAGCGCAGGTCCCTCAGAGCTCGGACGAAACGTCGGAGGTCTTGCGATGCTCAGGGAGTTCAACGCGTTCCTCCTGAAGAACAACATCCTGGCCCTCGCCCTCGCGGTCGTGATCGGCACCGCGCTCGCGGCGGTCATCGGCTCGCTCGTGGTGGACATCGTCATGCCGCCGATCGGCCTGTTGCTGGGCGGTGTCGACTTCGAGAGCCTCTTCATCGATCTCTCCGGCAAGGGCCACCCGACGCTCGCGGCCGCCAAGGAGGCAGGGGCTCCCACGCTGCGCTACGGGAAATTCGTCAACACCGTCATCATCTTCATCATCGTCGCGTTCGTTGTGTTCCTCATCGCGAAATCGTTCGTGAAGGAAGCGCCGGTGGCCCCCACGCGGGAGTGCCAATTCTGCGGCGAGACGATCCTGGCCGTCGCGAGCCGCTGCCCGCGCTGCACGAGCGAGCTCGTGCAGAGCTGAGCGGGGCCGCTCCTCGCGACCTGCCTCAACCGCCGGCAGGGAGGAGCACGCGCACCCGAGACACCAGCTCGTCGAGCTCGAAGGGTTTCGTCACGTAGTCCGCGGCCCCGAGCTCGGTCGCATAGAGGCGCTCGGACAGGCCGAAGATGGCCGTCACGACGATCACCGGCAAGGCCCTGAGGCGTCCATCTGCCCGGAGCTCGCGCAGCACGCTGAATCCGTCACGGCGCGGCATCATGAGGTCGAGCACCATCACCGCGGGCGAGAGGTCGTCGACCATGCGCATCGCCTGATCCCCGTCGCGGGCGAGCTTCGCGTCGAGGCCTTCCTCCTTGAAGTACGCGATGATCGCCTCGCCGAGATCAGGATCGTCCTCGACCACGAGGACGAGGTGCGTGGGCTCCGCCACTAGACACGGACCTCCTTCGCGAGGCTGTCCGCGTCAAGGATCGCGATCCGCCGTCGCCGGATGGTGATGAGACCCCGCCGCTCGAGATCGCCGAGGACGCGGTTCACGGACACTCGGGACGCGCCGGTGAAAGCCGCAAGCTCGTCCTGCGTCAGGT
>JACDAF010000273.1 GCA_013695575.1 Chloroflexota bacterium
AGACCGAGCCTTGCGCGCTCGTCCTGCTCGACGAGCCGTTCGCCGAGCTCGATGATGGCGCGGCCGCCCGGCTCGGCGAGACCGTCGGGCGATGCGCCGCCCGCGGGCAGGCGGTCGTGATCGCGACGCACGGACGCGCCGGCCTCGCAGCGGACCGCACCGTGCGGCTCGAAGCCGGCGCGATCGTGGGCGCGTGAGGCTCCGGCGCGCGTGGCTGGTCGCGGAGCGCGATCTCCGCGGGGAGCGCGCACAGCCCGACGGACTCGCGGCTGCGGTCGGCCTCACCGCGATCCTTGTCTTCGTCGAAAGCCTCCTGGTTGGCCCGGCCACCGCTGCCGCGACGCCCGCGGTCGCCTGCGGGCTCCTCTGGATCGCCCTCACCCTCGGCGCCATCCTTGCGATCACCCGCTCGTTCGATCGTGAGCTCGAGGACGACGCGCTGGAAAGCGTGCTCACGCTGCCCGGCGGCGCGGACGCTCTGTATTTGGGGAAGGTGCTCGCCGCCACGCTGCTCCTGACGCTCGTGTCCCTCGCCGGGACGGCGCTCACGGTGCTCCTGCTCGACCTCGAGGTCTCACTGCCCGGGCACCTCGGGCTCGTGACGCTCGGCGGCGCGCTGGCGATACCGCCGACCGTCACGCTGTACGTCGCGATCTCGCTGCGGCTGCGCGCGCGCGCCCTGGTGGTCCCGCTGCTTGCTGTCCCCGCGCTCGTCCCGCAGCTCATCGCAGCCAGCGCGGGGGCCGCCGCGGCGATCACGGGGGACGCCGGCGGCTCGTTCGCCTGGTGCGCGCTGCTCGTCGCGACCGCGCTGGTATCCGCGATCGCGGGGCTTACCATCGGTCCTGCAGCGATCGAATGATCACCACCTACCCGCGCGCCATCCGGGGCACGCGGACCCTTCCCTACCTCGCTGGCGCGAGCGTCCTCGTCGGCGCGATCGCGAGCTTCATGGCACTCGTCTGGGCACCGGCGGACGCGGTCCAGGGCGATGTCCAGCGGATCATGTACGTCCACGTTCCCGCCGCGTGGCTCGCGTACCTCGCGTTCGTGGTCGTGTTCCTCGCAAGCGTCGCGTGGCTGTGGGGACACTCACCGCTGGCCGACGCTGTCGCCGTCGCGTCGGCCGAGATCGGTGTCATGTTCACCGGCCTCGCGATCGTGCTGGGCTCGATCTGGGCGAAGCCGACCTGGGGCGTGTGGTGGACCTGGGAGCCACGCCTCGTCACCACCGCGGTGATGTTCTCGATGTATGCGGGCTACCTGCTCCTCCGCTCGCTCTCCAGCGACTTCGAGCGGCGCGCCACGCGAGCGGCGGTCGTCGGCGCCATCGCGGTGCTCAACGTGCCGATCGTGCATCTCTCGGTCACCTGGATGAACGCGCTGCATCAGCTGCCGTCCGTCCTGCGCCCGGGGCCACCGGCGCTCGATGGACGCATGTACGCGACGCTCCTCGTCGCCGTCGCTGCGTTCACGCTGCTCTACGCGTCCCTGCTCGTAGCGCGGGTCGGCATCGAGCGCAGGCGACGGTCGGACGCGGGGCGGTCGGAGGGGTGAGCGGCGACGCCGGGTTCATCGTCGCGGCCTATCTGCTCACGGCCATCGTCATCGCGGGCTACCTCGTCTCGCTCCGTGTCCGCTCCCGCTAGCAGCGACCCACGATCTAGGCGAGGGCGGGCTTTGCCCGACCGAGCCGCAGGGTCCCCGCAATCCGCAGGGGCAGGGGCCCCTGTGCGGCGAAGCCGCGCCACAGGCAGCGACGGGCGCGGGGCTCAGGGGATCGGGGAGAGAAGGCTCGTCGCGCTCGCCGCACTGGCGCTCGCGATCGCGATCGGCTTCCTCGCGGTGCAGAGCCTCGCCGGCTCGGCGGTGTACTACCTCACACCGACCGAGGCGAAGGAGCGCGGGCTCGCCGCGGGGCAGACCGCGCGTCTCGGCGGCCAGGTCGAAGCGGGCACGCTCCGCTACGAGCCGACCACCCGGGACCTGCGGTTCGTGATCGGCGACGGCGTCTCGCGTGTGCTGGTGATCGGGACTGGCGCACCCCCCGGCCTCCTGCGAGAGGGAGCGGGCGCGGTGGTCGAGGGCGCGTTCGCCGCGGACGGCGTCTTTCGCGCAACGCAGGTGATCGCGAAGCACGACGAGGTCTACGAAGCGCCACCGCCGGGCGCGACGCCGTCGCGACGTTGAGCATCGGCTGGGCGGACATCGGCGCGGGGGCACTCCGCGCCGCGCTGCTCTTCGCGCTCGGCGGCATCGTGGCGGCGGCGTTCGCCGCGCGCTATCGCGATGTGCGCGGGCTGCGGAGCGCGCGCTGGTGCGCGCTCGTCGCCTTCGCGCTGGTGGTGCTCGCCGACGCCGCGATGATCGGCGCGCTGGTGACGCACGACTTCAGGCTCGCCTACGTCGCCGGCAACAACGCGCGCGAGACGCCGCTCTTCTACAGCGTCATCTCGCTCTGGGCGGCGCTGGAGGGCTCGATCCTGCTGTGGACGCTCGTGCTCGCGGGTGCCACCACGTTCGTGGCCTGGCGCGGGACACGCGCGCTGCCGAGGCTGGCGACGACCGCGCTCGGGATCCTCTTCGCCATGCTCGCCTTCTTCCTGCTGCTGGTGACGACCCCCGCCGCAGACCCGTTCGTCGCGAGCCCCTTCGTGCCGGAGAACGGCCGCGGACCGAACCCGCTCCTGCAGAACAACCCGCTGATGGCACTGCACCCGCCGCTCCTGTACCTCGGGTACGTGCTCTTCTCAGTGCCGTTCGCGTACGCGATCGCGTCGCTCATCCTCGGCGAAGGAGGTGATCGCTGGCTCGTCGCGACCCGGCGCTACGCGCTCGTCTCGTGGGCCCTGTTGGGCAGCGGGATCGTCGCCGGTGCGTGGTGGTCGTACGCGGTGCTCGGCTGGGGCGGCTATTGGGCCTGGGACCCGGTGGAGAACGCGGCGATCATGCCGTGGCTCACGGCGACGGCGTACCTCCATTCGGTGATGGTCGAGGAGAAGCGCCGCCTCCTGCGGACCTGGAACCTCGCGCTCGTCATCGCGACGTTCGCGTTGACGATCCTCGGAACGTTCCTCACGCGCAGCGGGATCGTGAACTCGGTCCACGCTTTCAGCCTCTCCGCCATCGGTCCGCTGCTGCTCGGCTATCTCGTCGCCATCCTCGTCGTCTCGTGCGGGCTCATGCTCTGGCGGTCGCGCGAGCTCGCCGACCACGGCTCGCTCGGCGCGCCGCTCTCCCGCGAGGCCATCTTCCTCTTCCAGAACGTCCTCTTCGTCGCGGCGACGGTGACCGTGCTGCTGGGTACGCTGTACCCGCTCATCGCGGAGGCGCTGGGCGGCGTGCAGCTCTCCATCGGCGCGCCGTACTTCGACCGGGTCCAGGTACCGATCGGGCTCGCGCTGCTCTTCCTGATGGGAGTGGGCCCGCAGCTCCCCTGGCACGGGGCGTCACGCGCGACGCTGGAGCGCCAGTTCGCAGCCCCGGCGCTCGCCGCGGCCGCCGGCGCGGCTCTCGCCCTCGGCTCCGGCATGCGTGGCGCCGCGCCCGTCCTCACGTACGCGCTCGCGGCCTTCGTCGCTGCGACCGTGGTGCAGGAGGTGGTGCGCGGCGTACGCGCCCGGCGCGTCCTGCACGGCGAGCCCGCCGCTCACGCGCTCGCGGCGCTGTTCCGCCGCAGCGGGCGCCGCTACGGCGGCTACGTGGTCCACCTCGGGATCGCGCTCATCGCGGTCGCGATCGCGGCCAGCCAGGCAGGTGCGGTCGAGGTCGAGCGCACGCTCTCGCCGGGCGGCGCGATGCGAGTGGGACAGCACGAGATCCGCCTCGACGCCCTCAGCGAGGTCCAGGAGCCGCAGCGGCGCCGCGTCATCGCCGACCTCTGGGTGGCCGGTCCCGGCGGCGAAACACGTCTCTCGCCGTCGTTCGCGTTCTACCCGAACGCCACGCAGCCCGTGGGATCTCCCGGCATCAGCGCGGGTCCGGCGGACGACGTCTACGCGATCCTCGCGGCGTATGACGCTCGCGGAAAGGCCTGGGCGACGATCCGGGTGCGCGTGATCCCCCTGGTGTCGTGGCTCTGGGTCGGCGGCCTCGTCATCGGGGTCGGCGCGGTGATCGCGGCGCTTCCGCCGCCGCGGCGGCGCGAGGTCCACCTGCCGGCCATCGCGGCCGAGGCCGCCGCGGGGGCCGAGTGACGACGCCGAACGTCGCCGCGTCGCGACGTTTCACGCTGACGGGGAGGACGGCGAACCTGTTGGTGATCGCTGTGCTCGTCGGGCTGATCGTCGTGCTGGCTCTCGGATTCCGCCGCGATCCGCGCGACATCCGCACCGCCGTCGTCGGCAAGGAGGCGCCGGCGTTCCGGCTCGAGCGCCTCGAGGGGACCGGCACCGTCGCGCTGGAGGAGCTACGCGGCAAGGTCGTGGTCGTGAACTTCTTCGCTTCGTGGTGCGTGCCGTGCCGCGAGGAGCATCCGGCGCTCGTGCGCGCGTGGGAGCGGTACCGCACGTCGGACGTCGTGCTCGTCGGGATCCTGTTCCAGGATTCGGTCGAGTCGGGGCGCGACTTCGTGCGCCGGCTGGGTGGCACCTGGCCGACGGTCGTCGACGACCGCGGGCGCACCGCCCTTGGTTTCGGGGTCTTCGGCCCGCCCGAGACATTCTTCATCGGCCGCGATGGGGTCATCGAAGGCCGGCACATCGGCCCGATCGACGAGGACACGCTCGTCCGCGGCATCGAGACGCTCCGACGGAAGCCGTCGTGACGCCGGCCCGTATCGCGATCCTCATCGCCTTCGCCGGCGTGCTCGTCGCGGTCGCGGCCGCCGCGCGGCCCGCACCCGCGGGACCCGAGGAGCGCGTCGAGCGGATCGTCGCGGAGCTGCGCTGCCCGGTCTGCCAGGGGCTATCGGTCGCGGACTCACCGTCCGTATCGGCCCGGGAGATGCGCGACCTCGTCGTCCAGCGCGTGGCCGAGGGCCGGACCGATGAGGCGATCCGCGAGGAGTTCCGCCGCTCGTACGGCGACTGGGTGTTCCTCGCGCCGCCAACGCAGGGCGCCGGCACGCTCATGTGGCTCCTGCCGATCGCGCTCGTCGCTGCCGGCGCCGGACTCGCGTGGGGTCGCGCCCGAAGCCGTGCTGAGGCTGCCGAGCACGACCCAGCGCCCGCGGATGTGCAGGCACTTCGTGCGCGGGTCGCGCGGGAGGAGGCGGCGGACCTGTGATGACAGCGGCGGTCTTCGCGCTCGCGGTCGCGCTCGGCGGCTGGCTCGCGGTGCGCCCACTCCTCGCGGGACGCGCGGCGTGGCCGCACGATCCCCCGGACGTTCGTGATGACGTCACACGTGCGGTGTCGTCGCTTCGCGACCTCGAGTTCGCGCGCGCCGCGGGAACGATCGCGCCGGCGGATCACG
Organism: Chloroflexota bacterium; assembly: GCA_013695575.1. Classification (GTDB taxonomy): domain Bacteria; phylum Chloroflexota; class Limnocylindria; order P2-11E; family P2-11E; genus JACDAF01. Next base: position 5,416 of record JACDAF010000273.1, read on the forward strand.
CGCGGCTGCGCGCGCTGCTGGAGCGGTCGGCGTTCGCAGCCCCCCGACCCGCCCGCGCCACTGCCGCGCCGATCCGGACCATCGCCGGCGCGGCGCTGCTGGCCGCCGTCGCTGCCGCCCTCGTGGCCGTGAACCTGCCGCGTGAGGCCGGGGATCGCGCACCGGGCACGCTCATCACCGGCTCGGTCCCGCAGCTCACGCCGTCGGTCGCGGCGCTGGAGGCGGAGGCCGCCCGTTCACCGCGTGACCTCCCCACGCTGCTGGCACTCGCGGACGCGTACCGGGATGAGGGCCGGACGTCTGATGCGGTGACCACGTACCAGCGGGTGCTCACGATCGAGCGCGACAACGTCCCGGCCCTGAACGGCCTCGCGCTGATCCTGTACCAGGCCGGGGAGCGCGGAGGGGCGCTCATCGCGGTCGACCGCGTCCTGGCGCTCCGGCCGCGCGATCCCGACGCGCTGTTCCTGAAGGGTCTCGCGCTGTATCAGTCCGAGGATTGGCGTGGTGCGGTCGAGGTCTGGCGCGTGTATCTCGAGGCGGGTGAGTTCCATCCGGCCGCGCCGATGGTGCGGCCGCTGTATGCGGAGGCGGCGAGGAAGCTGGGACGATGACCAGCGCGCTGGCGGCGTAGCAGAATTGAACTGCTCTAACTGGATCCACATTCCAGGGCCTTACCACTAGGCTAACGCCGCCGTGGCGACGGCTGGTGGCCGCCGTGAGGGACATTGTACCGGCGTGGCGATCCGCCGAGGGAGCACGCCGAACACGCCGCGGGTGGGTTCGCGCGGACCGGCCACTGGTTCAGTCCCGCGGGGGCGAGTACTCCGACATCGCGACGAGGAACGGACGCCGGCGTCCGGGCTGGATGGTGAGCGGCTCGTCGAGGCCCGGCTTCACGAAGACCGGCACCCGAAAGCCGTGCAGCCGGTCGGTGCGCCGTTCCCACTGCGTGCCGCACACCGGGCACGCGAAGCGCCCGTCTGCCATCCCCGGTCCATGGCCGATCAGGATCTTCGCGCAGCAGCGCTCGACATCGGGCTCCTGGCCGTCGACGGATGCCAGGAAGGGGAAAGCTGCCTCCGGGCCGGAGCGCTCGCGACGCGCGAACTCGCGGCCGTCATCGCGCGCGAAGCGCCCTGGTCCACCTTTGGCCCATCCGGTCGCGCACTCGGGGCAGGCGAATTCGCGGCCGGCCGCATAGAAGCCGCCCCACTCGATGATCCAGTCCTCGCAGCAGTCGGCGAGGATCACACGTTCTCTCATCCCTCACCTTCCGCAAGCAGCCAGCACAGCACGGCTTTTTGCGCGTGGAGGCGGTTCTCCGCCTGTTCGAACACCGCGCTCTGCGGCCCGTCCAGCACCTCGTCCGTGATCTCCTCGCCGCGATGCGCGGGAAGGTCATGCATGACGATCGCGTCCGGCTTGGCGCGGGCCAGCAGCGCCCGGTTGACCTGAAAGCCCTGAAAGGCGCGGCGGCGGCGCTCGTACTCGGCCTCTTGGCCCATGCTGGTCCACACGTCCGTGTACAGGACGTCCGCGCCGGCGGCCGCCCGCTCGGGGTCATGTCCCACCTCGATGGTCGCGCCGGTCCTTTCCGCCGCCTCACGCGCGAGCTCGACGAAGCGTGGCTGCGGCCCGTATCCCGCCGGCGAGGCGACGTGGAGCGAGAGGCCGGCTTTCGCCGCGCAGAGCATCAGCGAATTCGCGACGTTGTTGCCGTCGCCGATGTACGCGGCTCTGACGCTGTTCCCCAGACCCTTGCGCTCCCGCACCGTGAAGACGTCCGCGAGCGCCTGGCACGGATGCTCGAGGTCCGAGAGACCGTTCACCACGGGGACGGTGGAGTGGCGCGCGAACTCTTCGATCGTCTCGTGCGCGTACGTCCGCAGCACCACGGCATCGACCATGCGCGCGACGACGCGCGCCACGTCGCTCACGCTCTCGCGGCGCCCCAGCCCGACCTCGGCGGGAGACAGGTAGGTGCAATGACCGCCGAGCTCGGCCATCGCGACGTCGAACGAGAGCCGCGTGCGCAGGCTTGGCTTCTCGAAGATCTGGACGAGGCTGCGCCCACGCAGCGGGATCGCCCCTGATCGCCTCGCAGCCTTCAGCTGCGCCGCGCGGTCGAGCAGCGCGCGGATGCGCTCGGCCGGGACGTCGGCGATCGCGAGGAAATGCGAGACGGTCACTCGACGGCGCGCAGCTGCGGTCGCCGCTCGGAGAGCAGCCCGACGACCGCCGCGGCGACCCGACGGCTGTCGTGACGGAGCGTGTCCTGCTTGTTCCAGAGCTCGCGGGGGCCGGACCACTTGTCGATCACCGGCGCGGTCACGACACGAACGCCGAGTCGTGCGACCGCCGCGATCTCCAGGCCGGTCGCCTCCAGGTAACGAATGCCCTGGTCCGCGTAATGGTCCCGGAGATGGGCGGGCGGGGGGTCGTCATTCACGAGCGCGAGGTCGAGCCCGGCGCCACCGAGGTAGTCCTGCACGCGCGCCACGTGGTCCGCGAGAGCCATCCCGTCCGTCTGCCCGGGCTGGGTCGTCGAGTTCGCGATGTACACGACGAGCGCGTCGCTCGTCGCGATGGCGCGTGCGACCTCGGGGACCAGCAAGCAGGCGCAGACCGTCGTGTACAGGCTCCCGGGGCCGAGCGTGATGATGTCGGCCGCCTCGATCGCCTCGATCGCGCCATCGGCCGCCGAGACCTCGGGATCCTTGAGGTAGATGTGGTCGATCGCCGCCTTGCCGATCCCACGGACGTTCACCTCCTGCTCCACGAACGTGCCGTCGACGAGCTTCGCGCACAGGTGCGTGTTGTACAGGGTCACCGGGAGGACGCGCCCGCGGATCTGCAACAGCCGGGCAGCCTCCTTCACGGCGGCGAGGAACGAGCCCTGCTGCTGCGTCAGGGCCGCGAGGAACAGGTTGCCAAAAGCCATCCCGTTGAGCTCCTCGCTCTTCTCGGTCTCGAAACGGTGATCGAAGAGCGCGCGCAGCACCGGATCGCCTTCGGAGAGCACGACCAGGGCATTCCGGACGTCGCCCGGTGCCGGCACATCGAGGGCGATCCGGACCTTGCCGGTGGACCGCCCCGAGTCGGTCACGGCGATGAGTCCGGTGATGTCGTCGGTGTAGGCACGGAGCCCGGCCATGACGGTGGGCGCACCGAGGCCGCCCCCGACGCACACCACCTTGAGGCTCTCCACGGCCGCATGGTACGAGGCTTGTACGCTCGCTCGTCATGAAGCAGACACCGCGCGCCGTGCCCGGGTGGGCGCTGCAGTTCATCGTCGGCATCGCCATCGTCCTGATCGCGATCACGCTGTTCACCGCGCTCCTGGGAACGGCGGTCCGCGGACCGGGTCAATTCTTCGAGGAGCTCGGGCGCACCGTCGCGCGTGTGGCGCCCCAGCCAGAGCCCGACCTCCGCAGCGACGAGCAGGTTCGCGCCCTGATCCGCGCCATGCCCGAAGGCAAGGCCCGCGTCGGCTCGATCGTGGAGGAGCAGGACCGCGTCGTGTTCACCGTCACGGCCGACCGCGACGCCGTCAAGGCAGCGGTGAAGCCTGGCGACGAGCTCCGCCTGAACCGCGCGACGGGCGAGGTCGAGATCGTGCCGACCGGCATCCCCGGCGTGGTCGACCGGCTCCAGCAGGCGATCGAGAGCCTCAAGCAGCGATTCTTCGGCAGGTAGCGAGCAGGCCGACCCGCAGGGCGGCGCGCGGACCCGGGGGTTACGAGAGCCGGGGCGGCTAGCCGGCCTTGCGGGTCGTCGGCTGGGCCGCTCGCGAGGCGACGGCCTGGCGCGACACGAGCTCCGCACGCCAGTCCTTGCGGCGGAAGATCGCGTCGTCGTAGCCGCGCCTGTACGAGCCCAGCGCGAGGAAGCCGACGATGAGGACGCCCGCGCAGATCCCGGCGATGACGCCCATGGCGAAGGTGGCGATGTCCACGTAGAACTTCCTTTCAGACCCGCCCGTCGCTCCCTGCGGCAGCGGCGGCTCCCCGAGGCCCCGCGGCGGCCAGGATCGGACCACGGCCCCGCCCGCCGCCTGGTTTGCAACCGCCGTGCCATGGAAGCCAGGCGCTTCCTTGTATCCACGCACCGTTGCGCGATCGCAAGGCGCTTCGCTGGTGGCGCGTCGCGGAGTGGCTTTGCTGGTTCCGGACTCGCCGCTAGGCGCCGGCGAGTGCGGGGAGGCGGAACAGCTCGTCGAGCGAAGCGATCACATGGTCCGGCACGGCGTCGCCCGACGCGCTCGCGACGGCGTCGTGCTGGGTCAGGCCGGTCGTGATGAGGACGCCGGTCGCCCCGATGCGGTGCGCGGCGACGATGTCGTACTCGGTCGCGTCGCCGATCACGACGACGGCTCCGGGGTCCGGGCCTGCGCGCCGCACCGCCTCCTCGAAGAGGAACGGCTCGGGCTTGCCGATGCAGAGCGCTGCCCGGCCGGTCGCGATCTCGAGCGCCGCTACGATGCTGCCCGCACCGGGCAGCAGGCGTCCCTCGACCGGGTACGCCCGGTCCTTGTTCGACGCGATGAAGCGAGCCCCCGCGAGGAGCGAGCGCTGCGCCTCCGCCAGCGCGGCGTAGGTGAGGTGGAGGTCGAGTCCCACGACGACCGTGTCGGCCGCGGGAGGCAGGTCGGCCGTGACGAGGTGCCGGCGCATCGCCCCAGCGTCGCCGCCCCCGTCGGCC
>JACDAF010000285.1 GCA_013695575.1 Chloroflexota bacterium
CTGATCCTGGCCGCCTCCGAAGAAGTAGAGGTCAGCCCACTCGTGATCGAGCCGGGATCCCGCGCTGTGCGCCCGGATGTCCACGTGGATGCCCCGCCACCGCGCGCGCTGCTGCAGCGCGATGACATTCCCGCGGTCGCCGTAGATCGACATGAGGTCCGGATACAGGTGCATGATCCGCAGGTCCACGCCCTCAATCCTCCCAGAACCGGCCGGCGTAGCCCATGTCCGCGAGCGCGTCTCGGAGCGCGAGCATCGCGGTGTACGTCGCCACGACGATGACCTCGTCGCCCTGGGCTGCGGCACCGATGGCGCGTACCAGCGCGTCCTTCCAGCCGTCCACGACCTCGATGCGCGCGGGAGCCACGCCGGCGTACTTGAGACGGACCGCGAGGTCGCGGCTGCGGAGCCCGGTAACGAAGGCGTGTGCGACGCGCGGCGCGAGCGATTCGAAGTCAGCGTCCCAGATCCACGACACGTCGCGCCCGTCGGCGTCGCGGTCGTTCAGTGCGGCGAGCAAGCGTGGATGCCGGCCCGTCTCCAGCAGCGCACCGATCGCGGCGTTGAATCCCGCCGGGTTCTTCACGAGCATGAGGCGCAGGGTCCGGTCATCCGCCTGGACGGTCTCGAGGCGGCCGAACGCCGGCCGGAACGACGCCAGTGCGCGCGCCGCGGTGGGGAGCCCGATACCGACCACGCCGGCGGCAGCGAGAGCCGCGAGCGCGTTGTAGGCGTTGTAGAGACCCGGGAGTGGAACGGTCACGGCTTCGACCGTCCCGGATGCGGCCACGATCCGGATCGTCGTGGCGGCGGCGGACAGCTCGACGGCCAACGCGGCGATCCCGCGCTCCGGCCGCGTGAAGCTACAGGCTGAGCATGACCAGTCCCCGATGTGCGCGAGCACGACCCTGCGGTACTGGAGCGGCGCGCGGCAGCGCGGGCAGCGCGTCGCGTCGCTGATCGACTGAGCGACCGTCCCGCCGGCCTTCGGATCGTCGACGCCGAAGTACGTCACCGGACCGCGGTGCCCGTGGGCGAGCTGCGCCACGATCGGGTCGTCCGCATTCAGGACGAGCGTCGTCGATGCAGGCAGCCTCGCGATCGCGCCGCCGATCCGCTTCGCGAGCGCGTCGATCTCGAAGTAGCGGTCAAGCTGGTCGCGGAACAGATTCGTCACGACCACGACCCGCGGCGCCATCCGGGCGAGCACGCGCGGCAGCGTCGCCTCGTCGACCTCGAGGATGCCGACGTTGCTCCGGGGCGCACCGGTCCAGCTCGAGTCGGCGAGGAGGGCAGCGACGATGCCCCGGTCGAGATTCGACCCGCTGCGATTGTGCACCGGCGCCCACCCTGCAGCCCGCACGATGTCCGCAAGCATCCGTGAGGTCGTGGTCTTGCCGTTCGTCCCGGAAACGCAGACCGCGCCGTGTTCGAGCGAAGCGGTGAGCGAAGCGAGCGCCAGGGGATCGACCGCCAGCGCGACCAGGCCGGGAAGCGCAGTGGCACCCCGGCCGGCGCGATTGAGGATCAGCCGTGCGAGCTTTCCGGAGGAGACCGCGAGCGCAGTGCGGATCACGACCTGAGGCTAGACCGCCGCGGGCTGCACCTCGCGGAGTAGGCTCTCGAGCTCGTCCACGGCACGCCCGAGGCGCAGGACGACGGCGCGCGCGTCATCCCCGGGGGCGGCCGTGGCCGCATGCAGCGCACCCTCGTTCTCGAGCCGAGCGAGCGTGACGACGGCCTTTCGCAGTCTGGCGATCGTGAGGGTCGACCCGACGGATCGACGGAGCTGCTGGACGCGCTCCTCGAGCCGCTCGAGACGGCGCTTGAGCTCTTCCTCGAGGTCGCGAGCGGTGAGCCGTGCGAGGCGGTCCGCTTCACTCTCGAGCGCCGCGAGCTCCTTCTCCACCAGCTGGGCGGCCTTCTCCAGCGAGTTTCCCTTCTCCAGCGCCTGGCGGATGCGGATGACCTTCTCCATGGCCAATACGTCGTAGTCGTGCTCGTCGTCAGGCGAGGGCTGCACGAGCCCCTTCTTCGTCCAGTAGATCAGCTGGCGAGGCGAGACGTTACACACGCGCGCCGCCTCTGCCGCCGAGAGGCGCAGACGGACAGTGACCTCTGCGTCATTCGCGACGAGCAGCTGCGCCAGGACGTCTCGGCCTTCTTGGTCGCCCGGCACCCTAACAACCTCCGCTCGCGGAACGGCGATTCTGTCCGAACCTCACCCATGTGTCAACGATATGGACAGAGTTTCGCCGGACGAGTCACGCGCAGGTCGCCGCGATCAGAGGGGACGGCCGCTCGGCGCTTTCAGCTCCTGGCGATACGCGATGCGCACAGCGACGCGGTACATCACGACGCGGCCCGCATCGAGGTCGGCCCACTGCCGGGAGATCTCGACTCCGATGGGCGCGCGGACCTCTTTTCGCGCGGCCGCGACGGCGTCGGCCACGGCCGCTTCCCAGCCTTCCGCGGAGGCTCCCGTCGCGTCAACGAGCCGGACGACACCGGTGCGTGCGCTAGGCCGGCGTCGCGCCGGCACCCGTGTCCGCTCGACGGCCGCGAGCACGGCCACGCGTCTGCGACTGCTCGGCTTCGCCGCCGACACCCTCGACCGGCGGCCTATCGGCCACCTCGAGGACCGAATTCACGAGGGCGTTCAGCTTCTCTCGGATGAGTGTCCGCGTCTCGGCACCGGCCCGGGGCGCCAGCAAGATACCGACTCCGAACCCTATGAAAAAGAACCGCACGGCGGTCCGCACTAGACCGAACATAGTTCGCTCCTCCCGCGCCTACCGGCCCTTGGGCGGATAGCCCTCGAGCCCGTACTCCTTGATCTTGGCGTACAGCAGGCGACGATAGATGCCTAGCATTTCTGCTGCCTTCGACCGGTTTCCGGTGGCATCGCGGAGCGCCTTCATGATCAGGTCCTTCTCGAACTGTGCGACGGACTTCTTGAAGAACGAGCGGTCGCCCGGCAGCTCCTCGCCGCTGTCCTCGTCCTCACCCGCCTCGTGGTCACCGAACGGCAGCTCGCGGCTCGTGATGATCTGACCGCGCGAGAGCACCACCGCACGCTCGGTAACGTTCTCGAGCTCGCGGACGTTCCCCGGCCAGTCGTACTCCATCAGGCGCCGCAGCGCCTCCTCGCTGATCGCCGCCGGCTGGGCTGTCGCGCTGTAGCGGTGCTTCGCGAGGAAGTGCTCGACAAGGGCGGGAACGTCCTCCTTGCGATCGCGGAGCGGTGGCATGTGGACGTTGATCACGTTGAGACGGTAGAAGAGGTCGTCGCGGAACTTCTGCTGCTCGACCTGCCTTTGGAGATCCTTGTTCGTCGCGCAGACGACCCGGATATCCACCTTGATCGGGAGGCTGGAACCGATCCGCTCGATGCGGCGCTCCTGCAACACGCGCAGCAGCTTCGTCTGTGTGGGCAGGGTCATCTCCCCGATCTCGTCGAGGAAGATCGTTCCCTTGTCGGCCATCTCGAACCGTCCGCGCCGCTGCGTCATCGCGCCGGTGAATGAGCCCTTCTCGTGTCCGAAGAGCTCGGCTTCGAGGAGCGACTCAGGAAGCGCCGCGCAGGACACCTTCACCATCGGTCCGCTGCGGCGGTTCGAGTTGTAGTGGAGCGCCTCAGCAACGAGCTCCTTACCGGTGCCGCTTTCGCCGGTGATGAGCACCGTGGCGTCTGACTTCGCCACTTTTCCGATGGTCTTGTAGACCTCCTGCATGGTGGGCGCGTTGCCCACGATGCGCTCCGTCTGGACCAGGGACGAGATCTCGTCGCGGAGAACCTCGACCTCGGCGGTGAGCGCGAGGTGCTCGAGGACGCGCTTGACGGTGTGCGAGATCTTGTCGAGCTCGAACGGCTTCGTGATGTAGTCGAAGGCGCCGAGCTCCATGGCGCGGATCGCCATGTTCGAACTGCCGAAGGCCGTCATGATCAGAACCGCCGTCCGCGGGTTGATCGTCTTCACGCGTGACAGCGCCTCGATCCCGTCAAGCTCAGGCATCCGGATGTCCATGATCACGAGCTCAGGGACCGACTCCTTCACCTTCTCCACGACCTCTGCGCCCGTCGCTGCTTCGAGCACGGCGAAGCCTTCGTCGGCGAGAAGTTGCTTGAGGAGGGAGCGGATGGACGCGTCGTCGTCGGCGACGAGGATCGTTGTTTGAGCCACTCGTATGTACGCTCCTACCCCAAGATTGCCACTTTTCGGACGGAATCAGGGCCTGCTTGCCCGCGAA
>JACDAF010000296.1 GCA_013695575.1 Chloroflexota bacterium
GGCGAGCCTCTCTACGGCTACGTCGCGGAGGGCTACTGGACGGACGTCGGCTCGATCCCGGAGTACGCGCGCGCCAACGCGGACGTCCTGAACGGCCGCGTCCGCACGAGCCCGCTCGGGAGGGAGATCCGTCCGGGCGTCTTCGCGGAGGAGAACGTGGAGATCGATCCGAGCGCGCAGGTCCAGGGCCCGGTCTACCTCGGGGCAGGCGTGAAGATCGCTGGAGGGACGCAGATCGTCGGGCCCACGGTGCTCCGGGACTACGTCGTCGTGGACGCGGGTGCGGTCATCGACCGGTCCATCGTCTGGCGGAACACGTACGTCGGCGAGCGCGCCGAGCTGCACGGCGCGATCGTCGGGCGTCAGTGTGCCCTCAAGTCCCGCGTCATCCTCGAGGAAGGCAGCGTGATCGGCGACCACTCCGTCGTGAACGAGGGCGCGCGCGTCCGCGCGCAGGTGAAGGTCTGGCCGGACAAGCAGATCGAGGCCGGAGCCACCATCGGCGCGAGCATCATCTGGGGCTCGCAGGGCCGGCGGGCTCTGTTCGGGCGATTCGGCGTTACCGGGCTCGTCAACGTCGATCTCACACCCGAGTTCGCGGCGCGACTCGGTGCCGCCTACGCCTCCACGCTGCCGGAGGGTGCGACGGTGACGCTCAACCGGGACCAGCACCGCACGAGCCGGATGCTGAAGCGGTCGCTCATGGGAGGGATCGTGAGCGCGGGCGTGCACGTCGCCGACCTCTCGCAAGCGCCGCTGCCGATCGATCGCTTCCACACGCAGCACGTCGGTGCGACGGGAGGGGTCCACGTGCGCGTTTCGCCCTTCGACGTTCGTGTCTGCGACATCAAGTTCTTCGGCCAGCACGCGCTCGACATGGGTAAGCCATCGGAGCGGAAGGTGGAGAACGTCTTCTTTCGCGAAGACTTCAGGCGGGTGACCTACGACGACGTCGGGCGCATCTTCGAGTCGCCGCGCGTCGGCGAGGCGTACAGCGAGGCATTCGTCCGGAGCGTGCAGCACGCGAAGGAGCTCGCGGTCGCGCGCTTCAACGTCGTGGTGAACTTCTCCCATGGCACTGCGGCGGGATTCCTGCCCCAGCTCCTCGACGCCCTCGGTATCGACAGCGTCCCGATCCGGGGGGTGGTGTCTGAGAACGTCGGCGCGCGCTCGCTCGAGGACTTCGAGCAGCAGAAGCGGGAGCTCGGCACGATCACGAGCACCCTGCGCGCGACCTGCGGCATCATCATCGACGCCGGCGGCGAGAAGATCTTCGTCGCGGACGATCGCGGTCGGGTGATCGAGGACCGGCACTTCCTCGTCGTCTATGCCAGCCTCGCCGCACGTCACGGGAAGGGGGCGATCGCGGTCCCCGGATTCGCCCCGGCGTCCGTCGAGCGCGTCGTGACCGAGGCGGGTGGTCGGCTCGTGCGTGTCAGAACGTCCGCGGAGGCGCAGATGAGCTACGCGGCAAGGGAGAAGCCGCTGCTCGTCGCCGATGGCCTCGGCGGGTTCATCTTCCCGGCGTTCCATCCGTGGTTCGATGGCCTGTTCGCCGTCGTGCGGCTTCTCGAGCTCCTGGCGCTCAGCGCGCGGCCGCTGTCGGAGATCGTCGATCAGACACCAACGCCGCACATCGCGCGCCTCAAGGTGGATTGTCCCTGGAACGCGAAGGGCCGCGTGATGCGGATGCTCGCTCAGGAGCCCGCCACCGAGCACACCCGTCAGGTGGACGGCGTGAAGCATGTCTACGGGAACGAGTGGGTGCTCGTGCTGCCGGATGCCGACCAGCCGGTCTTCACCGTTTGGGCGGAGGCCGCCGACGAGGGCCGTGCCTGGGCGCTCGCGCACCAGTACGCGGATCGCGTCGGAACCCTGCGCGGCGACGCCGAGTGACCGAGACGGTCCGCATCGCGGTCGCGCAGTGCGCACCAGCCCTCGGTGCGTTCGGCCGCAACCTGGACATGCACGAGCGCTGGATCGAGCAGGCGCGCGGCGCGGCCGCCAGCCTCGTCGTCTTCCCCGAGCTCTCGCTGACGGGGTATTACGTGAAGGACCTCGCGGGCGAGCTTGCCTGCACCGCCGACGATGCTCGCCTCGAGCGCATCGCTCTGGCGTCCCGCGACATCGACGTGATCGCCGGCTTCATCGAGCGTGCGCCGGACGCCCGCCTGCACATCGCGTCCGGCTACTGGGCGAAGGGGTCACTGCGCCACGTCCATCGCAAGGTGTATCTGCCGACCTACGGGATCTTCGACGACGGCCGCTACTTCGGTGCTGGGGAGCACTTCGGGACCTTCGACAGCGTCGCCGGACGCGCGGGGATCGCGATCTGCGAGGACCTCTGGCATCTCTCGGTCCCGTACCTCTACTCGGCCGCCGGAGCGACGGTCATCTTCGCGCCGTCGGACAGCCCCGGGCGCGGCGTCGCCGAGGGGGGCGACCTCGGCACGGCGGACTCCTGTCGGCTGATGAACCGCTTCTACGCGCAGTACCTCACCATGTACATCGTCTTTGCCAATCGCGTAGGCCACGAAGACGGCATCGGCTTCTGGGGCGGGTCAGAGGTCGTCGCGCCCGACGGGAGCGTCGTCGCGCGCGCGGCCGAGTTCGAGGAGGAGCTGCTCCTCGCCGACGTCGATCCGGCGCTGACCGCCCGCGAGCGCGAGCGCAACCCGCTCATCCGTGACGAGCGCGAAGACCTCGTGTTGCGGCACCTGGCGAGCCGGCTCGGGCTCGGCGTGCCCGGGGCGTGACAACCTCCGTGCGTCCCCTGCGCCTGCGTCCCGGCGATCTCTCGCCGCTCCGGATCGACGAGGCGCTCGTGCGGCGGATGCTCGTGTCGTTCCTCCGGGACGAGACGGCGAAGGCCGGGATGCGTCGCGTGGTGCTCGGCCTCTCCGGTGGGGTCGACAGCGCCGTGGTCGCCGCGCTCGCGGCGGAGGCATTCGGTCCCGAGCGCGTCACGGCGCTCTTCACGCCCTACCGCACGAGCGCGCCAGCGTCGCGCGAGCACTCGCAGCTCGTGGCGGACACGTATGGGCTCGCCCTCGAGGAGATCGAGATCACCGCGCAGGTCGACGCCTTCTTCTCGCGCATGCCGAATGCCGATCGCGTGCGCATCGGCAACAAGATGGCCCGCGAGCGGAAGAGCATCGAGTACGACCGCTCGTGGCCGGATGCACTGGTGCTCGGCACAAGTAACAAGACCGAGCTCCTGCTCGGCTACGGCACGCAGTTCGGGGACCTCGCATCGGCACTCAACCCCATCGGCGACCTCTACAAGACGCAGCTTCGAGAGCTCGCGCTGAACGTCGGCGTCCCTGGGCAGGTCGTGTCGAAGCCGCCGAGCGCCGAACTTTGGGAGGGGCAGACCGACGAAGGTGAGCTCGGGTTCGGCTACTCCGAGGCAGACCTGATCCTGTACGGACTGGTGGACCGGCGCATGCGCGCCGACGACCTCGTGTCGTCCGGCTTCGAGGGCACGCTCGTCAGCCGCATCCGCGAGCGTGTGCGGAAGAGCCACTTCAAGCGCGTCATGCCGCTCATCGCGAAGGTGAGCCTCCGCACGATCGGCCATGATTTCCTCTACCCGCGCGACTGGGAGGCCGACCTCTGATTGATCCCCAGGCCCGACTCGACTTCGTCTCGTCGGCTGACTGAGCCTGGGGTACGCGCTCGCGCTCGCTGCCGCGACGCTGTTCGGTCTCGGAGGGATCGTGGCGAAGCTCGCCTTCGAGGCGGGCTTCCTGCCCTCGGACCTGGCCGAGCTCCGGATCATCTTCTCCTTCCTGCTCCTGCTCCTGCTCGTCTTCGTGTTCCGCCGGGGCGACCTCGGAGTCCGGCGTCGCGACCTCAGCTCCCTTGCGGCGTTCGGGATCGCCGGCATCGGCGCTGTGCAGCTGTCCTACTACGAGGCGATCCAGCGTCTGCCGATCGGGGTGGCGCTCGTGATCCAGTACACGGCGCCGCTCCTGCTGCTGCTGTATGCGCGGCTCACCGGGAAGCGTGTCGGCGCGCGGCTCTGGCTCGCGGCGCTGCTCACGATCGCTGGCTGCGCACTCGTTGTCGGGATCTACGACGAGTCGCTGCGTGCCGTGAACGCCACCGGCGCGCTCCTCTCGGTGCTCTCGGCCGTCATCTTCGCGCTGTACTTCACGCTCGCCGAGCGTGTGCTCACGGTGCACCGCCCGTGGACCGCGCTGCTCTACGGACTTGGTTTCGCGCTTCTTGCCTGGGCGGTCGTGCGGCCGGTCTGGCTGTTGCCCTGGGAGCTCGCCGGAGCGAACTGGACGCTTGTCGCCGGCATCGCCGTCCTGACCGTGATCCCGTTCGGGTTGACCCTCGCGGCGGTCTCGCTCATCCCCGCGGCGCGCGTCGGCCTGACGGCCACGTTCGAGCCCGTCGTGGCGGCGGTTGCCGCGTTCTTCCTCCTCCACGAGGCGCTGGAGCCGCCGCAGCTCGCCGGTGGAGCGGTGGTCCTGGCAGGGATCGCGATAGCGCAGTCGCTGCGTCCCCGCGAGGGAGGGGTGTAGGTGGTCACGGCACCGCCGGGCGTCGCCATGACCGTCTTGCCGCTTCGCGTATCGGTCACGGAGTAGGGGTGGGAAAGCTCTACCTCGTGGCCACCCCGATCGGCAACCTCGAGGACGTCTCGCCGCGCGCGCTCCGCATCCTCCAGGAGGCGCACATGGTGGCGTGCGAGGACACGCGCCACACCCAGATCCTCCTCCGGCGGTACGAGATCCGGGCCAAGCACCTGACGTCATACAACGAGTTCAACCACAAGCGGCAGGTGAGCGTGCTCGTCGGTCAGCTCGACCGTGGATGGGATGTCGCGCTGGTGTCTGACGCCGGCACACCCGCGCTCTCGGATCCGGGTGAGGCCCTGGTGGCCGCGGCCGTCGCTGCCGGTCACGACGTGGTGGCGATCCCCGGCCCGAACGCGGCGATCGCGGCGCTCGTCGCCTCGGGGCTGCCGACGCGCGAGTTCACGTTCCTCGGTTTCCTGCCGAAGAAGAGCGGCGAGCGCCGTCGCCGCCTGGCCGCGCTGATCGAGGAGGGCCGAACCATCGTGGTGTACGAAAGCCCGTACCGCGTTGACGACACCCTCGCTGATCTCGCGGCCGTCGCGCCCGGCGCACGCGTGGCCGTCGCGCGTGAGCTCACCAAGCTTCATGAGGAGTTCGTCCGCGGGACGGCGACCGAGGTGGCCGCTCGGTATGCTGCGCAGCGTCCGAAAGGCGAGATCACCATCGTGATCGCCCCGGCGGAGGCGACAGAGGGAGACGGGTGAGCCGGACATACCGCACGTGGCACAGTCCCGCCCTCGATCGCCGCATGGAGCTCCTGACCTTCGGCGAGCGAGGCATGCCGGTGGTCGTCTTCCCGACCTCCAGGGGACGCTTCTACCAGTGGGAGGACTTCGGCATGGTCGCGCACCTGCAGGATCGGATCGATTCGGGGAATCTGCAGCTCTGGTGCGTCGACAGCGTGGACAGTGAGTCGTTCTACGACGATGAGAGGACGCCGGAAGAGCGCGCACGGCGTCACGTCGCGTACGAGCGACACATCGTCGACGAGGTGCTTCCCGCGGTGGCCGAGGCGAACCCGGGCTCGCAGCGGTGCCTGCTCGGCGCCTCGTTCGGCGCCTTCCACGCCGTGACGATCGCGTTGCGCTACCCGGATGTGGCGCGGAAGGTCGTATGCCTCTCGGGCGCGTACGACGCGGCCCGCTGGCTCGGTAGCGTGCGTCAGGGTGACTGCTACTTCGTGAATCCGCTGGCATTCCTGCCCGGACTCACCGACGAGCGCTACCTTGCGCCGCTCCGCGAGACCGAGATCATCATCGCGACGGGCGACCTGGACCCGAACGCATCCGAGTCCCGCGTGCTCGCCGCACACCTGCAGCAAAAGGGGGTGCCCGCCGCCCTGCACGTGTGGCGCGGCTGGTCGCATGATTGGCCGTACTGGAAGGACATGGTGGACGCCTACCTATGACGGACGAGAATCTCGTCGGGCTGCTCGTCGGCCGGGAGAACACGTTCCCGGGGCCCTTTCTCGAACGTCTGGCCGAGAAGGGGGCGCAGCACGGCGTCCGCGGCGAGCTAGCCGTGCTGGGCGGCGCGCGGGAGCTCGACGAGCCGCGATACAGCGTCATCGTCGACCGTATCAGCCACGAGGTCCCGTACTATCGCGCTCACCTGAAGAGCGCCGCGCTGCTCGGCACGACCGTCATCAACGACCCGTTCTGGTGGGAGTCCGACGAGAAGTTCTTCGAGTGCACGCTTGCGCGGAAGCTGGGCGTCGCCGTCCCGAAGACCATCGTCCTGCCGAACAAGTCCTACATCCCCGACATCAGCGAGCTGTCGCTGCGAAATCTGGCGTACCCCCTCGACTGGGACGGCTTCCTCGCCTACGTGGGCCTCCCGGCGATCCTGAAGCCGAACACCGGCGGCGGCTGGAAGGACGTCTACAAGGTCGACAGCAAGGAGGAGCTCCTGTGGGCCTACGACCAGACCGGGACCGCCACGTTCGGCCAACGGCCGAAGACGATGATCCTGCAGGAGTTCATCGCCTGGGATGACTACATCAGGTGCATCGCCATCGGGCGCGAGCACGTCATGCCGATCCGCTACGACCCGACCGCGCCGTTCCACGAGCGCTACGCCATCGACAAGCCCGTCGCCGGGGAGCTGCGTGATGCGGCGATCCGCGACGCGCGGACGCTCACGGATGCCCTCGGGTACGACATGGACACCGTCGAGTTCGCCGTGCGCGACGGGATCCTGTACGCCATCGACTTCCTCAACCCCGCCCCGGATTTCGACAGCTTCTCCATCAAGGAGGAGAACTTCGACTGGGTGCTCGAGCGCATGACGGACCTCGTCATCTCCTACGCGACCGGCACGGCGACGCCGCCTTGGGTCGGGGAGCACCGCTGGTGGCGGCACATCCGCTAGTTGCGTAGCGATCCACTGACCGCCTATCACGGCCTCCTCGAGGATCCGGCTCTCGCGCAGGAGAGCGTCCTGGCCCTCGCCGAGGGCCAGCGCGCGCGCGGCCTCGTCTTCGGCGACCGCCCGCTCTGCGTCGTGCTGCGCCCCAACCTCATCAGCGCGCGCCAGTATGAGGAGATCACCGCGGCCTCGGAGACCTTGTACGCGGCGCTGGGGCGCCTCGAGGATGCGCTGCTCCAGGACGAGGACCTTCGCCGCGAGCTCGACCTCGACCCGCGCGAGGAGCGCCTTGCGCTGGCCGATCCGGGCTTCTCGACCGCGTCGCCGGCCGCGCGGCTCGATGGCTTCGTTGGCGAGGACGGGGTCATCCGCTTCGTCGAGTACAACGCCGAATCCCCCGCGGGGATGGCCTACAACGACGAGCTCGTGGAGGTCTTCGAGACGCTCCCGGTCATGCAGGCGTTCCGGCGCTCGTTCCTCGCGCGTACCGTGCCGCTGCGAGACCGCCAGCTGGCGGCGATGCTGCGCGCGCACCGTGCCAGGGGCGGCGGCGACCGCCCCTCCATCGCGATCGTGGACTGGCGCGGGTTGCCGACGCTCACCGAGTTCGAGATGTTCGAGCGGTTCTTCGGATCGCAGGGACTTCGTACGATCATCTGCGCGCCCGAAGATCTCTCCTACTCGCGCGGGCGCCTGCACGCGGCCGGCACGGCCGTGGACCTGGTCTACCGGCGGGTCCTCACCAGTGAGCTCCTTGCGCGCGACGACGTCGCGCGGCCGCTGGTGAGCGCGTATCTCGCCGGCGACGTCACGGTCGTGAACAGCTTCCGCTCGAAGCTCCTGCACAAGAAGATGTCGCTGGCGCTCCTGTCCGACGACCGCTGCGAACGGCTCTACAGCGCCGAGCAGCGCGCGGCGATCGAGCGGCACATCCCGTGGACACGGAAGGTGCGCGAGGGGCACACGACCCACGGACGCAGGGCGGTGGACCTTGCCGAGTTCGTCATCGCCAACCGGCGGCACCTCGTTCTGAAGCCGAACGACGAGTACGGTGGCAAGGGCGTTGTCCTGGGCTGGACGGTGGACCAGCACGAGTGGGAGCGGGCCTTTCTCGCGGCGCTCACAAGCTCGTATGTCGTGCAGGAGCGCGTTCCGGTGCCGCGCCACCCGTTCCCGGTCGTGCTCGACCAAATGCACTTCCTCGACCTCTCGATCGATCACGACCCGTACCTGTTCTGGGGAAAGGTGCACGGCTGCCTCACGCGCCTCTCCTCGAGCGCCCTGCTCAACGTGACCGCCGGAGCGGGGAGCGTTGTGCCCACCTATATCGTCGAGCCCACATGAAGAAGGCCGACGTCCCGCGCCTCACGATCGGCATCGAGGAAGAGTTCCAGATCGTCGATGGCGACCGGCAGCTGAAGAGCCACATCGAGACGCTCCTCGCGGCCGCCGCGCCGCGGCTCGGCGAGCGAGTGAAGCGCGAGATGATGCAGTCGGTCGTCGAGGTCGGCACGAAGATCTGCCGTGACATCGCAGAGGCCCGTGAGGAGATCCTGCAGCTGCGTGGGACACTCGCGGTGCTGCTGCGGCCGGCCGGCCTGCGGCTTGTATCGGCCGGCACACATCCCTTCTCGCACTGGCAGGAGCAGCGGGTCACCGACCAGGAGCGCTACAAGGTCCTCGAGGAGGAGCTGCAGGACGTCATTCGCGAGCTCCTCATCTTCGGGCTTCACGTGCACGTCGGCATCCCCGACCGCGAGCGCCGCATCGAGGTCGTGAACGAGGCGCGCTACTTCCTGCCGCACCTGCTGGCACTCTCCACCTCGAGCCCGTTCTGGCTCGCGCGCAATACCGGCCTCAAGTCATACCGGCAGATCGTCTGGCAGCGGTTCCCGCGCACGGGGATCCCGCCGGAGCTGGAGTCCTGGGATGAGTATGAGAACTACGTCGAGCTCCTCGTCCGCACGAAGTGCATCGACGATGGCAGGAAGATCTGGTGGGATCTGCGGCCGCACGCGGTCTACCCGACGATCGAGTTCCGCGTCTGCGACGCGGCCACGAGGATCGAGGAGACCCTCTGCATCGCGGCGCTCACGCAAGCGATCTGCGCGAAGCTGCTCATGCTTCGCGACCGGAACCTCGGCTTCCGCCGCTACCTGCCGCAGCTCATCCAGGAGAACAAGTGGCGCGCGATGCGCGGGGGGATCGACGCCAGCCTCATCGACTTCGGCAAGGAGGCGGAGGTGCCGATGCGCCTGCTCGCGACCGAGCTGCTCGAGTTCGTCGATGACGTCGTCGACGACCTGGGCTCGCGTGCTGAGGTCGAGTACGTGCAGACGATGGCCCGCGATGGCACCAGCGCGGACCGCCAGCTCCGCGTCTTCGCCGAGACGGGGCACCTGCACGCTGTCGTCGACCACCTCGCGGCAGAGACGGTCGCGGGCGTGCCCGAGCCGGTGCTCGATTGACCCCGACGCGGGCGGTCGAGCGGCTCGTGCGCGCCGCCGTGGGCCTGACCGATGCCCAGCTCGGGACGCCCTGGGCCTGGCACGAGTACGACGAGGAGGGCCTTCGCTTCGCGCTGCTCATGGCCCACCAGGAGCTGCGCGACCTCACCGCGACCATCGCGGACGAGCGCGCGAGGACCGGCCCGCCGCTGACGATCGCCCAGCGCATCCTCGGCCAGTACCACGACGCCTACCGGGACCTCACCGGCGCGCTGGCGGGCCTGCGCGACGACGAGCTCGACCGCGAGCCCGCTCCGGGCGAGTGGCCGGTGCGTTCGGCGATCCAGCACATGCTCGGCGCCGAGTCCGGGTTCCGCACGTCGATGGTCCTCGCGGTGCGCCTTCGCCGCGCCGGCGAGCGGCGTTCCGCGACCGACGATGAGCGCAAGGCGCTCAACGTCCCGGAGCAGGTCGGCGGCGACAGGGGCGCGGTCCTCGATGGGCTCTTCCGCAGCCACGTCAGGATCCTTCGCGAGCTCTCCGACGTGCGGGACGAGGAGGTCGACACGCCGTCCGAGTTCTGGGAGGACACGCGGTACCCCGTCCGCTTCCGCCTGCACCGGCTCGAGGAGCACATGCGGCAGCACACCGTCCAGGTCGACAAGACGCTCGCGGGCATCGGCCATCCTCCGAGCGAGGCCGAGAGGCTGGCCCGCCTGGTGTATCAGGCGGTCGGGGGCCTCGAGGCCGCGCAGATCGGCGCGCCGGGGATCGCGTCCGCCGCGCAGGAGCGATCGGCGGCGGTCATCGCCGGCCTCGCGGGCAGCGTGGAGACTGGCGTCGCGACGGCGTAGCGCCGCGTCGCGGCATCATCGCGTGGGGTCAGGGGCCGTCCGCACGCGCGAGCTCCAGCAGCAAGCGGCCCGCGACACGACCCGCGCCGCCGAGACGGTCCGCCGTCACCGTCGCTACGGTGTCGCCGACGGTGTGAATCGGGCCGGTGTCGCCCCAGATGAGGTGCACGACCTCGACGCGGCGGCGAGCGAAGCTCGCCTGGTCGCTCGATCCCCGCGACGGTGAGAGGCCGATGCCCTCAGCATCTGCCGCGCGCTTCGCCTTCGCGAAGAGGGCGGGGCTCTCCTCCGAGGCACCCATGCCGACCCCGCAGCAGCCGACCACGTCAAGGTTCACGTACGCGATGAGGCTCTCCGCTCGGCCGGGGATGGTCGTCACCCGTGTCGCGTAGTGGTCGGAGCCGAAAAGCCCCTGCTCTTCCCCGGCGA
>JACDAF010000239.1 GCA_013695575.1 Chloroflexota bacterium
CCACCGGCCAGGCGCAGGAATGTCGGGAAGAGGTCCATCGCGATACCGGCTTCGCTGATCCGTAGCCCAGGCGGGATCCGCGCCGGCCAGCTCGCGATCGCGGGCGAGCGTATGCCGCCTTCGAAGAGGCTGAACTTGTGCCCTTTCAGCCTGCACCTGGACCCGTAGTAGGGATCGGTCCGACCGTCGAGCCGGTTGCGCGCCTCGCGGGACGGGCCGTTGTCGCTCTGGAAGAAGACGAAGGTGTTCTCGCGCAGCCCGGCGCGCGCGAGCTCCTCCAGGATCGCGCCGACCCCCTCGTCCATCGACGCGAGCATGGCGGCCATAATCCGGCGCTCCGGCGACAGCCCGCGGAACCGGTCGACGTAGTGAGCAGGGGCGTGGAGCGGGTAGTGCGGCGCGTTGAAGGGCACGTAGAGGAAGAAGGGCCGGTCCCGACCGGCGGCGCGGCGCACGTACTCCACCCGCGCGCTCCGTGACCAGCTCCGTGAAGTAGCGGCCGTTGGCCCAGACCTCGCGACCGTCCTGCCACAGGTCGTGGATCCCCTCCGTGCCGACCTCCATGTCGAAGTAGAAGATGTGCGAGTAGTAGTCGATGCATCCGGCCCATGAAGCCGAACGACTCCTCAAAGCCATGCTCGTGCGGCCGCGACCCCAGAGCGTGGCCGAGGTGCCACTTCCCGAACATCGCGGTCCGGTAGCCGAGCGTCCGCAGCGCGGTCGCGATCGTCGGGACTTCCCGGGGCAGCCCTGTCGCGGTGCGGTGGCCGCGCAGGATCGAGCGGACACCCGCGTTCCCGGGATACCGGCCGGTCAGCAGGCTCGCGCGCGAGGGGGAGCACACCGGCGAGTTCGAGTACCAGTCGAGGAGGAGCGCGCCGGAGGCCGCGAGGGCGTCGAGGTGCGGGGTCTCGAGATCGGTCGCCCCCATGCAGCAGAGGTCGCAGTACGCCTGATCGTCGGTCAGGAAGACGACAAAGTTGGGCCGGGGCATCACAGCGACTCTGCGGACGATCGCGCGCGGGCGCAAGCGCGCCGAGCGAAGTCGCGAGATGGCGGTCCTGGGCGAGCCTACGTAGTGTCGTCTGGTGACGCGAAGGATCGGTCACCGCGGCGCCCGCGGTCACGTCGCGGAGAACACGCTCGCGTCGTTCGAGCGCGCGATCGAGCTCGGCTGCGACGAGATCGAGACGGACGTCTGGCTGATCGATCGCGGCCTCATCGTGAGCCACGATCCGCCCGAACGGTCGGCGACACTCACGCTCGCTGAAGCGCTCGATGCCTGCGCGGGACGAGTGGCCCTCAACGTCGAGGTGAAGGCCATGCGCGACGAGGCCATCGCGTACAGCGCAGGCGCACGGGTCGCGTCCACGATCGCCGAACGCCGCGCGGACGCGTACGTGTCGTCGTTCTGGTGGCCCGCGCTCGAGGGCGCGCGCGAGCACGCCGCCGTCGTGGGGCGGGCCTACATCTACGCCTCGTACGCGGAGGTCGAGGTGCTCGTCGCCCGGGCGCGCGCCGCCGGTCTCTGGGCTCTCCATCCGAACCAGACGTACGTGACGCAGGACCTCGTCGCGAGGGCGCACGCGGCGGGCCTCCAGGTCAATGCCTGGACCGCGAACGAGCCCGCCGACATCGCGGCGTTGATCGCGGCGGGGGTGGACGGGATCTGCTCCGACTTCCCGGAGCGCGTGCCCAAGGGCTGAGCGTCACGGCAAGGATCGGCGTCGGCATCGCGAGCGGCTCAGGCCTCCCCCGCGACGATCTTCGCGTAGAGCGCGAGGTACGCGTCGACCATCCGCTCGCGCGAGAAGCGCTCGGCGGCCCGCCGCCGTACCGCTGCCCGATCGAGCGCGCTGGCGTTGGGGATCGCCGCGACGGCTTCGGCGGCGTCCTTCACGAGGTAGCCGGTGACCCCGTCGTCGACGACCTCCGGCAGGGATCCGCGCGCCGTTCCGATGACCGGCGTGCCGGTGGCCATCGCCTCGATCATCGAGAGGCCGAACGGCTCGTCGAAGTTCACCAGCTGAAGGAGCGCGACCGCTCCGCCGAGCAGCCGCGCGCCATCGGCCGGTCCGACCGATCCGACGAAGCGGACGCGGTCGCCGTCAAGGTGCGGCTCGATGTCACGCGCGAAGTACGCCTCGTCATGCACGATGCCGGCGATGACGAGCGGCAGCCCGGCGCGCCGCGCGACGTCGATCGCCTCGGCAGCGCCCTTGTCCGGATGGATCCGTCCGAAGAACAGGAGATAGCCACCGTCGCCCCTCCCGAGCGGATATTCATCGAACGGGATGCCGTGATGGATCGTGGCCGCATAGGAAAGCTGCGGCACCCGGTCGGCGTCGCTGATCGCGACGAAACGCACGCGATCGGCGTAGCGCTCGTAGGCCGGAAGTATCCGCGGCGACGAGAACCCGTGGATCGTCGTCACGATCGGGACATCGACGAGGCCCGAGTAGGTCAGGGGCATGAAGTCGTAGTGGTTATGCAGGATGTCCGCGTGCTTCGCGTGCTCGAAGGCGTGTCCGATATGGATCGCCTCCCAGACCGCGGCGTCGAGCGACGGATCCTCCGACAAGGGTCGCGGGCAGACCGCCTCGAGGTGCGCCGACGTCACGGAGTCGGCTGTCGCGAACAGCGTCACGTCGACGCCGCGCTCCACGAGCCCTTCGGTCAGGCGCGAGACCACGAGCTCCCAGGGCCCGTAGTGCCGCGGCGGGACGCGCCAGGAGATCGGGGCGAGCATCGCGACCTTGAGCCCCTTCACCGGCATCACCTGCCGTCGACGCTGCCGGCGGCCGCATGCTCCATCCAGATCGAGAAGCCGAGGCGTCCCGCGTACTGCGGCCGGAAGCGCTCCGCGTTGTACTGTCGCGCGACGTCGATCTTGCGCACCCCGAGCTGCGGATCGGGGAGCGCCGCGTGCGTATACCTGCCGTCGTGGATCGCGACCATGCGGCCGGCGATCCCTTGCGTGATGAGGTCGACGGCGATGTTCGCGAACGTCGTGCCGACCATCTGGTCGAACGCGTCCGGATCGCCGCTGCGGAGGTCGTAGGTGAGGTGGCTCACGAGCAGGTCCTCACCGGTCCGCTGCCGTATCTCGTCGGCGAGGGCCTCACCAACGTCGGCCTTGCGGCGGTGGCCGAAGGCATCGGGCTCCCCCACGTCGGGCAGCTCGCCGCCGGTCCACCGCGCGCCCTCGGCGACGATCACGAAGGAGTACCGGCTCGGGTTCAGCCGCTTGTCCTCGACGAGCAGCGCGGTGAGCCGCTCGAGGTCGAACGGGGCCTCGGGGATGAGGCAGCGCGCCGACGTGACATACGCGGTATGCAGCGCGCTGAACCCCGAGTCGCGCCCGAAGATGCGGAAGATGCCGATGCGCTCATGCGACCCGAGCGTCGTGCGCTGGCGGTCGATGAGGCCCTTCGCCCGCGTGATGGCCGTCGAGAAGCCGACGCAGTATTCCGTCCCCTGAACGTCGTTGTCCATCGTCTTCGGGATCCCGATCAGGCGGACACCCTTGTCGACGAGGACCCGCGCGAAACCGAGCGTGTCGTCACCGCCGATGACGACGAGGTGCTCGAGGCCGAGCGCCTCGATATTGCCGAGGACGACCTCGGTGAGGTCATAGGTGCCGTCCGCGCTCCCCAGGTGCGCGATCCTTTCCCGCGGCAGGTGGGCTGGGAGTCGGGCGGGGCTCATGCGGCGCGGGTTCGTGCGGGAGGTGTGCAGCACGGTCCCGCCGGTGCGGTCGATCGATCGGGTGCCCAGCCGGTCGAGCCTGCGCACGTACTCGGTGTCGAGCTCGGGACCTGGACGCACGTGCGTGAGCCCCTCCCACCCGCGCCGGATCCCGTAGACCTCGCCGCCGAGCTCGGTGTACCGGTACACGACGCTCTTGATCACCGAGTTCAGCCCGGGAACATCACCGCCGCCGGTGAGCACGCCGATCCTCACCTGGCCCAGCCCTTCGCCCGCTCGACGGCGCGCTGCCACCCGGCATAGAGCGACTCCCGCTCGTCGGCGCTCATCCGCGGCTCGTAGCGCTCCGCCACAGCGCGCTTCGCGCGCAGCTCGCCGATGTCCCGCCAGATCCCCGTGGCCAGCCCGGCGAGGTACGCGGCGCCGAGCGCCGTCGTCTCGCGGACGGCGGCGACCTCGACCGGCACGCCGAGCAGGTCAGCCTGGAACTGCATGAGGAAGCGGTTCGCGGTGCCGCCGCCGTCCACCTTCAGCACGGCGACGGGCTGCCCCGCCGCCGCCATCGCGTCCACGAGGTCGCGCGTCTGGTACGCGATGCTCTCGAGCGTCGCGCGCGCGAGGTGCGCCCGGCCGGTCGCGCGCGTGATGCCGAGCAGCGCGCCGCGCGCGTACATGTCCCAGTGAGGCGCGCCGAGGCCGGCGAAGGCCGGCACGAGGTAGACGCCGTCATTTCCGTGAAGTGACGACGCGAGCGCCTCGGTCTCGGCGGCCTCGCGGATGATGCCGAGCCCGTCGCGCAGCCACTGCACGGCGGCGCCGGTGACGAAGGCGCTCCCTTCGAGGGCGTACGCGAGCTCGTGCGGCGTCGCGATGCCGATCGTCGTGAGCAGACCCTCGGCGCGAACGAGGGCAGGACCGGTGTTCGCGAGGAGGAAGCAGCCCGTTCCGTACGTGTTCTTGGCCTCCCCGGGCTCGGTGCAGGTCTGCCCGAAAAGGGCGGCCTGCTGGTCACCCGCGACGCCCGCGATCGGGATGGGGACGCCGAAGACGCTCGTGCCGGCGTACGTCTCGCTCGACGATCTGACCTCGGGCAGCATCGCGCGGGGGACATCGAGCGCGCCGAGGAGCTCATCGTCCCACGAGCCGTTGCGGATGTCGTACAGGAGCGTGCGCGACGCGTTCGTCCGGTCCGTGAGGTGCGCGGTGCCGCCGGAGAGCTTCCAGATCAGCCACGAGTCGATCGTGCCGAATGCGAGCTCCCCCGCGGCCGCTCGCTCCCGTGCGGCGGGGATGCGGTCGAGGAGCCAGCGGATCTTCGTCCCCGAGAAGTACGCGTCGATGACGAGCCCCGTTCGCTCGCGAACGAGCGGATCGAGTCCCTCGCGCTTCAGACGCTCGCATACGCCCGCGCTCGCGCGGCTCTGCCAGACGACCGCCGGCGCGATGGGGCGCGAGGTCGCGCGGTCCCAGACGACCGTGGTCTCGCGCTGGTTCGTGATGCCGATCGCCGCGACGTCGCTCGCCGCGACGCCGGCCTTCGTGAGGGCCTCGCGGCCGACCGCGACGGTCGTCTCGTAGATCTCCATGGGGTCGTGCTCGACATGCCCGGGCTCCGGGTAGTGCTGCGCGATCTCACGATCCGCGCTCGCGAGCGCGCGCCCCTCCACGTCGAACACGAGCGCCGCCGAACCGGTGGTGCCCTGATCGAGCGCGAGGACCGCGCGCGCGCTCACGTCGCGCTGAACGCGCGCATGGGAGCGAGCTCGGCGCGGTACGCCGACTGCTGCCGGTCCCGCTCCGCGTCGCTCCAGCCGTGCGCCTGTCCCACGAGCTGTGCGGCGTGCTCGAGACAGTGCAGCGCCTGGCAGGCGGCGAGCCCGAGCGTGGTGCGCCGGAGGAGCGCGTCGCCGAGCGTCACGGCCCACTCAGCCTGGACCGCGTGCCGGAGCTGCGCCGCGATGTCGGGCGCGTGCTCGCACACGGTCGCCGCAAGCGAGCGGTCCGCGTCCACAAGGTCGAGGACCGCGCCCGCGCAGGCCCCGTAGAGCCGCGCGAGGTGCTCGCCGCCGGCCCTCGCGACCCCGAGCGACT
Source organism: Chloroflexota bacterium (assembly GCA_013695575.1). Taxonomy (GTDB): domain Bacteria; phylum Chloroflexota; class Limnocylindria; order P2-11E; family P2-11E; genus JACDAF01. The sequence goes on from JACDAF010000239.1 coordinate 5,800, forward strand.
CCGCGCGCGAGACGATCCCCGGGACATCCGCGCCCGCGCCGGGCAGCGGTGCGTCGGCGGTCGTGCCGCGCACGCGGGTGCCGAGCGTCCGGGTCACATGGTCCGCGAGCTCCTCGGCGATGAGCCGGTACCCGGTGATCTTTCCGCCGACGACCGAGACGACCCCAGCGATCCCGTCGCGACGCAGGTGGTCGTAGAGGCCGTGCTTGCGTGAGACGTCACCCTCCTTCACGCCCTCTTCGCGGACCAGCGCGCGCACTCCGGCGTACGTGTAGTTCACGCGGTCGAAGGCGGCCGTCGGGAACGCGCGGCGTGCCTCGGCAAGCAAGTACCCCACGTCGCTCTCGCTGGCCGCCGCCTCCGCGGGGTCCCCAGCGTAATCGGTATCGGTCGTCCCGATGAGCGTCTGACCCGCCCACGGGATGACGAAGAAGAGCCGCCCATCGGACCGTGCGTAGAGGACGTGCGCCTGCGCCGTGGCCGGCGGGGTCACCACGTGGGTGCCCTTGGTCAGCCGCAGGAGCGGGGTGCCTCCCGGACGCAGCCCCGCGCCGGTGCGGTCGAGCCAGGGGCCAGTCGCGTTCACCACGATGCGCGCGCGCACCTCGTGCTCCGACCCGTCCAGATCGTCGCGAACGACCGCCCCGATCACGCGATCGCGCTCGCGCAGAAAGCGAAGTGCCGGCGCGTGGGTCAGGACCACCGCGCCGTCGGCCGCGGCCGCGAGCGCGTTCTCCAGCACGAGCCGCTCGACGAACGAGACCTGCGCGTCGAAGAAGCGCCAGGCTCCCCGGAGCCCCTCGCGGCGGATGCTCGGCTCGATCTCCGCGACCTCCGATGCCGACAGCCAGCGCCGCTTCGGGAGCGACTTGTCGAACGAGAGGGCGTCGTAGAGGCGCATCCCGACGCGGAGCTTCTGGCGAAAGATGAAGCCCTCTTCGTAGAGGGGGATGAGGAACGCCAGCGGGCGCACCAGGTGCGGTGCCGACCGGAGCAGGATCTCGCGTTCGCGCATGTCGGCGCGGACCAGCGCGAAGTCGAACATCTCGAGGTACCGCAACCCGCCGTGGATCAGACGCGTCGGCCGCGAGCTGGTGCCGGAAGCGAGATCGGAACGCTCGACGAGGGCGACCGAGCAGCCTCGACCGGCCAGGTCTCGCGCGATGCCGGCGCCGATGATGCCGCCGCCTACGACGAGCGCGTCGTGCACGCGCTCGCGTAGGCGGCGGACCGTCTCGGCGCGGGTTCCTACTTGCCCGAGGTCTTGTTGTATTTCTCGAGTGCGGCGTTCAGCTCCGTAGCCGCGGCGTCGAGCGCGTCCTTCGAGGAGGACCTGCCGAGCAGAACTTCCTCGATGGCCTTCTGGATGCGCCGTCGCCCCTCCGGGAATACACCGAGCACGGCGCCGGCCGTGGCGGTGTTCTGCGGCGCGGTCCGGATCTGGTCGACGGCCGTGAGGAACTGCGGGTACTTGCTCGCCCACTCCTTGCTCTCGGCCTCGTCGTAGGCCTTTTTCACGACGGGGTAGTAGCCGGTACCCGCCTGCCAGATGGCCTGGACCTTCGGCGAGGTCCAGTACTTCACGAACTCCCAGGCCGCCTGCTGCTCCGCGGCAGCGGCCGCCTTCAAAACGTATACGGACGCACCGCCGATGATGTTGCCGCCCGTCGCCGGCGCGTTCGCCGGACGCGGGTACTTGCCGGTACCCACGGTGAATTTGCCGACGGTCGCGTTGATGTGCCCGCGGAGGCGCGCGGTGCTCTCGACGTACATCGCGGTCTTCCCCGCGTTGAAGGCGTTCGCGGCGCCGTCGTTGTCGACGCCGGGATTCCAGAAGTAGCCGCCGTCGACACCCGCCTTCCACCAGTCGAAGATGGCCTTGCCCTTCTCGTCGTTGAAGGTGAGCTTGGTGGCGCGCTTGTCGCGGCCGTTGCCGTTGTCGGTGAAGTAGCCGCCGCTCACTGCCATCCACTGCTCGAACAGCCAGCCGTAGATCGACGGGCCGAAGCCGTAGCGGACGGTCTGGCCGCCCGCGTCCTTCTTCACGAGCTTCTTCGCGAAGTCGGCGACTTCCTCGAAGGTCTTCGGGGGCTTCTCGGGGTCGAGGCCGGCCTCTTTGAAAGCCTCCTTGTTGTAGTAGAGGATCGAGGACGAGGAGTTGAAGGGCATGCTGTACAGCTTCCCCTCGACCTTGTAATAGTTCGCCACCGCGGGCTCGAAATCGCTCACGTCGAACTTGTCGCGGTCGATGAACGACTGCATCGGAACGATCTCGTCCGAGTCGATCATGTAGCGCTGGCCGATGTCGTACACCTGGATGAGCGCCGGCGCCGCCTTCGACGCGAGCGCGGTGTTCAGCTTCGCGAGCGCGTCGTCGTACGTGCCCTGGAAGATGGCCTCGACGGTGATCTTGCTCTGGCTCTTGTTGAACGCCTCGACGATCTTGTTGACTTCCGGTCCCAGCGTGGCCCCCATCGAGTGCCAGAAGACGATCTTGCCCGCGGGCTCGACGCCCTTGTCGGGCGCCTTGGGGCCGCTCTCCGCCGTGGTCCCGGCCGGACCGCTGCCGCCGCAGGCCGCGGCAATCAGCGCGAAGGCCATCGCGACGCTGGTCAGCGTCCGCATCATCGCTCCTCCTTGGCCGCGGCGCTCCCGCGGATCATTGGTCCGATGCTAGCCCTTGACCGCCCCGGCGGTCAGGCCCCGGACGAGCTGCCGCTGGCCGAGCACCAGGAGGAGCAGCGTCGGCACGGCGACCATGACCACGCCCGACATGAGGAACCCCCAGCGGAGCGATTCCTCGAAGCGCAGCTGCGCCAGCCCGACCTGCGTCGTGCGCATGAGCGTCTGGTTCGTGATGAGCAGCGGCCAGAAGTACTGGTTCCAGGTGCTGAGGAAGGCGTACACGGCCACCGTGCCGAGCGCGGGGCGTGAGAGCGGCAGCACGACCTGCAGCAGGAGTCGGAGGCGGCTCGCGCCGTCCACGATCGCGGCATCGATGAGCGCCTGCGGCAGCTGCAGGAAGCTCTGGCGCAGCAGGAAGGTTCCGAACGCGGTCGCCATGAATGGGACGGCGAGGCCCTGGTACGAGTCGAGCCACCCGAGATCGCGCACAGTGATGTAGTTCGGGATGATCGTCGCCTCCCAGGGGATCATCAGCGTCGACAGGAATACGAGGAATGCCACCTCGCGGCCCTTGAACCTGATGAACGTGAACGCGTACGCCGCCAGGCTCGCCGTGATGAGCTGGCCGATGACGACGAGGAGCGACACGATCGCGCTGTTGAGGAGGTACCGCCCGATCGGAATGGTGGAGAAGACGCGCGCGTAGTTGTCGAGCTGCACCGACGCGGGAAGCACCGGCGGCGGGAAACTCGTGACCTGCGCCTCGGTCATGAAGCTGTACGACAGCGCCAGCAGCAGCGGGAACGCGACCACGAGCGACGCGGCGGCGAGCACCGCGTAAGTGAGCACTATCACGAGTACGCGCCCTCGCTCACCGGTACGCGTTCCGCGCGTCCAATTCGCTCGTGCGTCCGTGGCGCTGTGCGCACCTCCGCGTTCCGCCCTCGCTCATTGGTAGTGCACGCGCTTCTCGACGAACGCGAATTGGATGACGGTGAGCACGAGGATGATCGCGAACAGCACGAGTGACTGCGCACTCGCGTAGCCGAATTGGAAGTTGTGGAACG
>JACDAF010000350.1 GCA_013695575.1 Chloroflexota bacterium
GGACCCGACCGGACCGGCTGCGGCCGCTGAGCCCGGCCGGTGACGATCAGGCGGCGAGGCTCGTGCGCTCGCTGCGGGTGGGCCGCATCGACCGGCTCGTCTCCAGTCCCGCGGTGCGTTGCGTCGATACCTTTCGACCGTTCGCCGTCGCCAGCCACCTGCGGATCCGGCGCGATCCGGCGCTCGCGGAAGGCGGGAGCGCCGCGCGCGCCCTGAAGCTCATCCGGACCGCTCGCGGTCGCCCCGCGCTCTGCAGTCACGGCGACGTGATCGAGAAGCTCCTGGAGCGGCTGCGTGCGGACGGCGTGCGCCTTCCCGGCGGGCTCCGCTTGCCGAAGGCCTCCATCTGGGTCCTCGAGCTCGACGAAGGGGGCGACGTCATCGGGGCGTCGTATCGGCCGCCACCCGTCTGAGATCGGCGGGCCGTTCTTCGTCCGCCCGGCCCAGGGCGCGACCGCACGGAGCGCTCACCCGGCCGCCACGCAAACCCCACACGGCACGGTCATCGTTCGCGTCACCCCCTCTTCCCTTTAGGCAGGTGAGGCCCCTTCGGGGGCCTCGCGTGCTTTCGGAGCGACCGCAGGGAGCGTGAACGCGACCGTCGCGCCTCGACCCGGCCCCTCGCTCGACGCGCGGATCTCGCCGCCGTGTGCCTGAACGATGTGCTTGGCGATGGCGAGCCCGAGTCCGGTGCCTCCGCTCGCACGCGAGCGGTCACTCTTGTAGAAGCGCTCGAAGACGCGGTCGAGCTCGGCTCTTTCGATGCCGATGCCGGTATCGCGCACCGCGAACTCGACCTGCTCGCCTGAGACGGCGGCAAGCGTGACCGTGCCTCCGGTCGGCGTGAATTTCACGGCGTTGTGCACGAGATTGGCGAGGACCTGCCCGATACGCTCCGCGTCGGCCATCACACGTGGCAGCTCATCACCTGCGTCGACCTCGATCGCGACACCTGCGCGATCCGCCAACGCCGACATCCGCCGTGCCGCCTCGCGCAGGAGGTAGCCGGGGTCCACCTCGACCTGGGTGAGCCGATCCGCACCGGACTCGACACGCGCCAGTGAAAGCAGCTCTTGGACGAGCTGGGCGAGCCCGTCGATCTCCTCCTGCATCCGCGAGACGAAATCTCGTGCGGCCATGCGATCGTCGATCGCCCCTCCCTGCAGCGTCTCCGCGATGGCCTTGAGCGTCGCAATCGGTGTCCGCAGCTCGTGCGACACGTTGGCCACGAAATCGGCACGCACGGTCTCAAGCCGGCGGACCGCCGAGAGATCGTGGATGGTGACGAGCAGCTCGCCGCCCTCGAGCCGTCGCGCGACGACCCGGAGCAGCCGCTGGGGCTGCCTGCGCTCTACCTGGACGATGACCTCGCTGCCGCCACGAGCTCGCACGATCGCATCGAGGACTTCGTGATCCCTCACGACCTCGATCACGCGCCTCCCGACCAGCGTTCCCGCGTCGAGCATCTGCTCCGCCGCAGGATTCGCGAGCCGGACACGTTCGGCTGCGTCGATGATGAGGATCGCGTCAGAAAGTCCGGCGACGAGCGTCGCGAGTCGATCGCGCTCGGTCTCGGCGACGCGCCGCTCATCGCGGGCATCGGTGGCCGCCCGCTCGGCGATCCGGGTCAGCCTCCCGAGCTGCGATCGTCCGAGCAGCCAGGCCGACACGAGCGCGGTCAGCAGCGCGATCGCCCCGGCCACGATCGCCGGGGCGCCGGCGACCAGGAGGCCGACGCCCGCGAGAGCGGGGCACGCCGTAGCCAGCAGGACCCGCAGCCAGACGCTCCTCGACGACACACCCCTATAGAACACCGCTAGCGTTCGGGGTGTGGAGAAGCGTTGAGGGACCGCCGCGCGACGCAGGTCTCCCTGGCAGCGCTGGTGATGATGGGTGTCGCCGTCCGGCTCCTGTTCGTCGGCGCTCCCGGCGTCCCATGGGACATGGGCACTTTCATGGCGTGGGCCGAGCGGGTCGCCGCTATCGGTCCGGGTCGCTTCTACGAGCCGGGCTACTTCTCCGACTACCCGCCCGGCTTCCTCTACGTGCTGGGGGCCTTCGGCAAGCTCTTCGACGGCGAGGCACTGCGGATCGCCGTGAAGGCCGTGTCGATCCCGTTCGATGTCGCGATCGCGATCGTGGCCGCGGCCCTCGTCTGGCCCCTCGGCGGCTCGCGAGCCGCCATTGCGGCGGCCGCCCTCTGGCTGTTCGCGCCCGGGATCATCTTCGCCGGCCCGTACTGGGGCCAGGTGGACGCTGTCGGGACGCTGCCGTTCATGCTCGCCCTCATCGCGGCCGGGCGTGGCAGGTGGCTGACGGCCGGCGGGCTCGCCGCTCTCGCCGCGATGATCAAGCCGCAGTTCGGCCTCGGCCTGTTCCTCGTGATCGCAGCCGGAGCGATCGTCCTGATCCGCGAACGGCGGGTCACACCGATCGCGCGCGCGAGCATCGCGGCGCTCGTCGTCGTGCTCACCCTGGCGGTGCCGTTCCGCGCCGGACCCGTCGAGCTCATCGCGCTCGTGCGGAGCGCCTCGGAAACGTATCCCTACACGTCGCTCTACGCGTTCAATCCCTGGTCGATCTTCTTTGACTTCTTCAAGCCTGACGCGGGGCTCGTCGTGATCGGTGGGGTGCTCCTCGCTGCCGGGGTGCTCGCCTCCGCGGTTCCGCTGTGGTGGCGGAGGGACACCGCGACATTCCTCGCGTGTGGCGCGTGCGCGGTGTTCGCGTTCTACTTCCTGCCCACGCGCGCCCACGAGCGGTACATCTTCCCGGCTTTCGCGCTGCTCCTCCCGTTGGTCGCACTGCGACCGCGTCTCGTCATCCCGTACGCGGTCCTCGCGATCGGATTCCTCATGACGCTCTACGTCGTCTTCGTCCGCTTCGACCTCATGGACGTGCCCGCACTCGTCGAGACGCTCTTCGAGCGGCCCGGCCAGATCGCGATCGCCGCCGCGATGACCGGTGCCGCGGCGCTCATCGCCTGGCGGCTTGCGCGCGGGGAGGCGCAGCTCGCCCTGGACGCCCGGCCGGTCCCGGCCGGCGACACGGTGCCCCTGCGTGAGCGGCGGGCACGCTGGCGATTGCCCGCGGGCCTCGCGCCGGGCTTCGCGCCGACGCGACGCGACCTCGTGCTCGCGCTGCTCGTCGCGCTCGCGGTGCTCGCCACGCGCGGATACCGCCTCGACCACCCGCGCGACATGTACTTCGACGAGGTCTATCACGCGCGAACGGCGTACGAGCTCCTCGCCCAGCGCGACGTGTACGAGTGGACGCACCCCCATCTCGCGAAGGAGCTCATGGCCCTCGGGATCCTGGCCTTCTCCGGCGACCGCGTGGCGGGGCGGGAGACCGTCGCGATGGTCGACCCGATCGTGGCGCTCGCGGTGACGAACGAGGGCACGCGCGTGTACGCGTTCGCGGATGGGCGCGTCATGGTGAGCGACCGCTCGGGCCGTCAGACCGCGCAGACGAACATCAGCCGCGACCTGATCCGCGGGATCGCCCTCGACGGGAGCCGCGTGCTCGTGGCGACCGACCGCGAGCTCATCGAGACGGACCTGGGGCTCGGCTCCCCCGTGCGGACCGCGCTCCGGGTCGCCGGCGCGGACCGTGAGGAGCTACGCCCGGCGGTCACGGCGCTCGCCGCCGCCGGCGGCCGGGTCGCGATCGGGAGTACCGCTGGTGTCGAGATCCGCGCGACGGGACCCGCGCTGTTCGTCGCCACGCCGGCGAGCGCGCTCGCGCTGCGGCCGGATGGGACGGCGCTCTACGTCCTCGATCCCCAGGGCGTCGTCCGCGTCGTGAACACCGCGGACGGGACGGAGCGGAGCGCCCATCCGACCGGTGGCCCGGTCCGCGCGATCGCGCACGCGCTCTCCGCCGATCGCCTCTTCCTCGCGCGATCGGATCAGCCGGCGCTCGAGGTCATCGACCTGCAAGGCGGCCGTCGGGAGACCGTGCGCCTGGGCAACGCGCGGACCGGAGACGTCGGCCGACCCGCCAGCGCGCTCATCGTCGTGCCTCGTACGCAGTTCCTCTATGCGCTCACAGGCGACCGCCTCGTCATCGTCGAGACCCACGGCGCCTCGCCCTACAGCAGCCTGCCGGTCCGGGGCACGCTGCTCGCCGTCGACGGGACCGCGGACGAGGTGCTCGTCGGCGACAACGATGGCGCGACGCGCGTCTCCACCGGACGGCAGGCGCTGTCGTGGCGGATTCCGGGCATCGTCGCGGGCGCGGCGCTCGCGTTCTTCATCGTGCTGCTGGCGCGCCGCCTCTTCACGTCGCGCATCGCACCGGCCCTCGCCGGAGCCGTGGTGCTCTTCGACGGATCGATGTTCGCGCAGACGCGCATCGGCATGAACGATGGCTATGTCGCGGCGTTCCTTGCCGCCGGGTGGTACTTCGTCGTCGCAGCGCACGCGCCGAGGAGGTCGGCGCACCTCGACCTCGTCCTCGCGGGTCTGCTGTTCGGACTCGCCGCGGCCTCGAAGTGGGTCGCCTTCTACGCGCTCGCGGGTCTCGGCGTCCTCGCGCTCGCGGTCACCGCGTATGCGTACACCCGCGGGCGCGCCGGAGCGGGTGGACCGCTCGACCTGCTGCGCGGGCGCGGCATCAACGCCGCGTTCCTGTTCGGCTGCTTCGCGGTCCTGCCGATCGCGGTGTACCTGCTCGCGTACGTTCCGTGGTTCGGTGGACCGACGGTGCCGTACGGCTGGGACCTCCGCGAGCTCACGCAGCAGATGTACTGGTACCACTCCGGGCTCACCTCGCCGCATCCCGCCGGCTCGCCGTGGTGGAGCTGGCCGCTCGTCCTGAAGCCGGTGTATTGGTACTACGGCCAAAGCGAGAACGGCAGCGCGGTCATCTACAACGCCGGCAACGTCGTGCTCTTCTGGGGCGGCCTCGTCGCGGTCCTGTGGTGTGCCGTCGCGGCCGTGCGCGCGAGGTCCGTGAGCCTCGGCCTCATCGTGTTCGCGCTCGCGGTCCAGCTCGTGGCCTGGGTACCGATCACGCGCGTGCTGTTCTTCTATCACTTCTTCACGGCGCTCCCCTGGTACTTCCTCGCGCTCGTCGCCGCGCTCGTATACCTCTGGGAGGGGGGCCGCGCGCCCATCGTCGGCGGCTACCTCGCCCTTGCCGCGGCGGCGTTCGTGTTCTTCTATCCGTTCGTCTCAGGTCAACCGGTCGCGGCGGACCAGGCGGGCGCGTTCTTCATCCTGCCGACGTGGCAGTACGACTGCCAGTTCTATCCCGCGTTCACCTGCGACCTGCAGGCATCCGCCAGGCTTTCCGGTGGGGCGATGCTGGCTCGCCTCGTGCCGCCGCTCGCCCTCGCCGCGATGGTCGCCGCGGGGTGGATCGCTCTCGGGGGCGGTCGGCTCAGAGCGCTGGGCGAGCGATGGCCAGCAAGATGGCCCCGACCGTGATCGCGACCAGGACCAACAGGGCTAGCACGGTCCCGATCGCGCGAACTGGGGACGATCGCCGCGACCGGTAGATCACGACGGTGACATTGTCCTCGCCGCCGCGATCGTTCGCGAGATCCACCAGCTGATCCGCCGCGACGGCAGGCTCCACGGCCGCGGCGCGCTCGGCGATCTCCTCGTCCGCCACGTGGCGCGTCAGGCCGTCCGAGCACAACACCAGGCGGTCGCCCGCGCGTAGCGACTCGACAAAGACATCCGGCTGGATGCCGCGCTCGTCCCCGACGAACCGGGTGATCTCGTTCGGGCGCGCGCCGGAGTGGTCGGTCGTGAGCTGGCGCGCCGTCGTGCCGCGGACAAGGTAGGCCCGGCTGTCGCCGACGTTCGCGATCGTTGCCTCGCCCTTGCGGACTGCCGCAGCGACGAGCGTGGTCGCGGACGACTCGCCGCGGTCCGCTGCGGCGCGGACGACCGCGTCGTTCGCCTCGCGCACCGCTGTCGCGAGCGATGAGCGCAGGTCCCCTGTCGCCAGCGACTCGTAGAAACGACGCGAGAGCGTCTCGATCGCCGCAGCGCTCGCCCGCTCGCCGCCGGCGACCCCCCCGACCCCGTCCGCTACCGCAAGGAGCGCCACGCCGCGCTGCTCGCGCACGATCCAGCTGTCCTCGTTGCTCTCGCGGACCTTCCCGGCGTCGCTGCGCGCCCCCGCGCGCGAGTCAGTCATCGGCCTTCGTGCAATCCTTTCCGGCGACGTAGAAGACCTTTGCGTCTTGCCCACGCGCGAACGCCGCCTCGCCCGCGGGCTCCTGCCGGGCGACGTCGCATGACTTGCCTGAGGCGCCTTGGGCGACGTCCCACGCGACGACGCCAAAGCCCGCGTCGCGCAACGTCTTGATGGCCTTGTCGAGCCTTTGCCCCACGACGTTCGGTGCCCGTAGCGCGGCACCGGTCGCTGCAGGAGCGCTTGCCGGAGGAGCGCTCGTCGCGGCGGCGCCGCCCCGCGTCGTCGTGTCGGCCGGGAAGTTGCGGAACAGCGCGATCACGGCGAGCAGCACGAGGACCACCGCGAGGACCGCCAGGGTGCTGTCGATCGGAGGCACCCGGAAGCCCTGCGGGAGGGCGATCCGCCGACGTGGCGGCGTGCGGACCGACGCCGCCGCCGTGGTGAGCGGTGTGGTCGCGTCTCCGCGCTCCGCCGACAGGCCCAACGCCGCCGCGAACTGGCCCGCCGTCGGGTAGCGGTCCCGCGGATCGCGCTCGAGCGCCTTCGCGACGGCACGATCGACCTCCGGTGAGATGCCCACGCGCGCGCCACGCAGGGACGGCGCCGCGCCTTCGAGCCGCATGCGGAGCAGGTCGTCCGTCTCGACTCCCTGGAACGCGGGACGACCCGCGAGGAGCTCGTACGCGACGAGACCCAGCCCGTACACATCGCTTCGGGGCGTGGGCACGGCTCCCTCGATACGCTCCGGCGCGACGTACCGCGCTGTGCCGACGAGCTCCCGCTCCGCCTCGCCGTGCGCGGCCGTAGCGACTCCGAAGTCCGTGAGCTTCGCGGTGCCGGCCTCGTTCACGATCACGTTGGCCGGCTTCACGTCGAGATGCACCACGCCAGCCGCGTGCGCCGCATCGAGCGCGGCCGCGACCTGCGCGACGAGACGCGCGGCCTCGTGCGGCGGCAACGGTCCGCGCTCCGCGATGAGCTCGCGGAGCGTGCGGCCACGCACGTACTCCATGACCATGTACGCGTCGGCGCCGTCCGTTCCTTCGTCGAAGACGGTGACCACGTTCGGGTGCGTCACCGAGGCGGCGCGGCGTGCCTCGTGCGTGAAGCGCTCGCGGAAAGCATCGTCCGCTTCAGCGCCGAGGATCTTCACGGCGACATCGCGATCGAGGCGCTCGTCCCGCGCGAGCCAGACGTCGCCCGCTCCGCCACGCTCGATGTGCTCGATCAGCCGGTAGCGGTCACCGATCAGCCGGTCCGCCGGCCGTTCGGTCGGGCGCGGCCGCCCGTCACTCATGTCGATCCACTGTGCTGCGGCCAGCGCACAACTCGGGCCAGGTGAGGGAGGGCTTTGCCCGACCGAGCCGCAGGGCCCCGCCGAGCCGAGCAGACGTAGTCGGCGAGGCGAGAGGGTTCCTCAGGCCAGGCGCACCAGCGCCGCCAGGGCGTCCTCGTAGATCCGATCGCTCCCCGCGATCGTCAGCTCCTCGCCGAGCAGCTCCGTGACGGACGGCGCGGGAAGCGGCACGGTGCGGGACGAGATGACCTGTCCGCCCCGCGTGACGGTCGCGAGCGCGTGGGCCGTGCCGTGAACGCGCTTCACGACGAACTCGGTCAGCGATCCGTCGCGCTCGGCCTGCAGCCGGAGTCCCGACAGGTCGCCTTCGGCGAGGCCGCGCTCGAACCGCGGCCGCACGCGTACCTGGATCTGCGCTCCGTCGCGCCGACGCATCGCGAAAAGCATGCCGCCGGCCTCGGATGGCGCGAGCGCTCCCGTCGGTCGCCAGCCGAGCCGGGAGCCCAGCCACCCGATCAGCAGGAGCGCCTGCGACGGGTGGATGTCCCGCCCGTCCGCATCAACTGCGAACCCCACGCGGATCCCGCTGATGTGCGCCAGGAGCGCGCGCCAATCAGCGACATCGAAGAAGGCCGCAACCAGCTCACGCCACGCAGTGATCCGCGTCCAGTTGAAGTCTGTCACGCCGTACCGGCCGCGTCCGGCACCGCAGATCAATGCGATCTGCTGCAGGGTCAGGTCCGGACGCGCGAAGTCGGCGGAGTCGACGATGAAACGGTCGGCGAGAGCGAGCAGGTCGTCGAAGTGGCGCTGATCGACCGGCGGCGTCCCGGTCCACCAGAGGAAGACCGGCAGGTCGGGGAGCAGCAGCGGGATGACCGCGCTCGCCAGCCGCTCGTCCGAGTCACCGCGGGCGCGGATGAGGATCTGCTCGTAGCAGATCTGGCGCCCCGCGTCGGCGGCGGGAAGCAGGCAGTGCATCGCCAGCTGCGCCTCGAAGCCCGGCTCTAGATCGCGGTCGGCGTGGACGATGACCGCCCGTGAGGGATGACGCTGCGCCAGCTGCCCGATCGTCGCCCCCGCGCGGCGCGCGTGCGGTTCGCGCGTCGCGTGAACGACGAGGTTCAGCACCGCCGCGCGCGCCACGACGTGGCCCTGGTCCGCCGCCTGCGCGCTCTGCGCGCGGCGCAGCCGCGCGAGCTCGCGTTCGAGCGCGGCGACACCCGAAGCCGGCGCACCCCAGACGGTCTGGTCGGTCGCGGGGCTCATGCCGTGCTCAAGCGCGGCCTACGGCCGTGCCAGGCTCAGGAACAGGCGTGCTCACTCGTCGTGACAGGGCCCCTCCTCGCTCGCGCTTCACGGCTTGCGCCAGGCGCGTCCGTCGCGCGCGATCAGGAGGTCGGCTTCCGTCGGACCCCAGGTCCCCGCGGCGTACGTCGGGAGATCGATTTGGTCCGCCGACCAGCCCTCGATGATCGGATCGACGAACGTCCACTGCTGCTCGACCTCGTCGCGTCGCGTGAACAGGGTCGCGTCGCCCCGAAGCGCGTCGAGGATGAGCGTCTCGTACGCGTCGGGCGCATCGACCATGAAGGAGGCGCCGTACACGAAGTCCATGTTCACGGAGCGGATGCGCACACCCTGCACCGGCACCTTCGCGCCGAACTTCAGCGAGGTGCCCTCGTCGGGCTGGATGCGCAGCACGAGCGTGTTCGGATCGAGTCCAGCGGAGGCGTCGCGGCTGAACACCTGGTGCGGCGCCGCGCGAAACTGCAGCGCGATCTCCGTCGCGCGCTTGGGCAGGCGCTTCCCCGTGCGTAGGTAGAAGGGCGTGCCCTCCCACCGCCAGTTGTCCACGTAGCACCGGAGCGCCACGTAAGTCTCCGTTTGCGACAGCGGCGCGACGCCCGGCTCGTCGTGGTAGCCCGGCACCCTCGTGCCTTCGATGAACCCGCTCGCGTACTGCCCGCGGACGGTCCGCTCGGCGACCTCGTGCGTGCCGATGGGCCGCATCGCGCGGACCACCTTCATCTTCTCGTCTCGCACGGCACCCGCGTCGAACGCCACGGGCGGCTCCATCGCGACGAGCGCGAGGAGCTGCAGGAGGTGGTTCTGCACGACGTCGCGTGTTGCGCCGGCGGCGTCGTAGTACTCGCCGCGCTCTTCGATACCGAGCGATTCGGCGACGGTGATCTGCACGTGGTCGACGAACTGCCGCGTCCAGAGCGGCTCGAAGATCGCGTTCGCGAACCGCAGCACAAGGATGTTCTGCACGGTCTCTTTGCCGAGGTAGTGGTCGATCCGGAAGATCTGCGCCTCGCGGAACACGTCGTGGAGCTTTTCCGACAGGTGCATCGCGGAGCGGAGGTCGTTCCCGAAGGGCTTCTCCACGACGACGCGCGACCAGCCGGCCGTTCGCGACAGGCCATGCAGCCCGATGTCGCGCACGATCGGCTCGTACGCCTTCGGCGGCGTCGCGAGGTAGAAGAGGCGGTTCCCCTGCGTACCGATGCCGCGGTCGAGCGCGTCAAGCGTCCGCGCCAGCTCGTCGTAGCCCTCCGGCGTACCGATCGAGACGTAGCGGACCTGCTCCGCGAAGCTCGCCCAGACCTCCTCATTCAGCGGCTTCGTGCGGCTGAAGGTCGCGACCGCGTCGCGCAGCTCCGCCCGGAACTGCTCCTCGGCCATGCGGGTCCGCCCCGCCCCCACGACCGCGAATGCGGGCGGGAGGAGCCGCTGGAGGGCGAGGTTGTACAGCGCGGGGAGCAGCTTGCGCGAGGTCAGGTCGCCCGCGCCGCCGAAGATGACCAGGATCGACGGCTCCGGCACGCGCGCCAGCCGCGGTCCGGCACGCAGGGGATTGGCGAGCGTCGTGTTCGCTGCCGGCGTCACCCCTCGTCTTTCTTCACCGCGTGGCCGCCGAACTGGTTGCGGAGGGCCGCAGCGACCTTCATCGCGTACGAGTCGTCCTGCCGCGAGGTGAAGCGCGCGAAAAGCGCGTGCGCGAGCACGGTCATCGGTACGTCGTGGGCGATCGCCTCGTTGATCGTCCAGCGCCCCTCGCCCGAGTCCGAGACGTAGCCCTTGATGGCGGTGAGGTCGTTGCCCTCCTGCGCGAAGGCGCGCTCGGCAAGCTCGAGGAGCCACGAGCGGACGACGCTGCCCTGCATCCAGACCTGCGACACCTGCCGGAGGTCGAGCTCGAACTCGCTCGCGTGCAGGAGCTCGAAGCCCTCGCCGTAGGCCTGCATCATCCCGTACTCGATGCCGTTGTGCACCATCTTCACGAAGTGCCCGGCGCCGCTCTTCCCGAAGTGCGCCCAGCCGTTCGGCGGTGCGAGCGTGTCGAGCGCCGGCGTCACGATCCCGACGGCCTCGTCCGGCCCGCCGACCATCATGCAATAACCGAGATCGAGCCCCCACACACCACCGGACACGCCGACGTCGAGATAGTGCAGCCCCTTGGCGCCGTAGTGCGCGGCGCGCCGCATCGAGTCCCGGAAGTAGGAGTTCGCGCCGTCGACGAGCACGTCACCCCGGGAGGCGTGCGCGGCCATCTCGTCCAGGGCGTCGTCGGTCGCCTGGCCTGCTGGCACCATCGACCAGAGCACGCGCGGCGGCTGGAGGGCCCGCACAAGCTCCTCGATCGAGTACGCGCCCGTGGCGCCGTGGTCCTTCGCCTCGTTGACGGGTCCGGGCGAGCGGTTGGCCGCCACGACGCTGTGCCCACCGCGCGCGAGCCGCGTGACCATGTTCCCGCCCATGCGGCCGAGCCCGTAGAGGCCGATCTCCATCGCTTTCCTCACTTTCCGCGAAAGGGTACCGTTCTCCACGTGGCGACCATCGCAGTTGACCGCGGGACCCGGCTCGAGGCCCACCGCGACCTCGCGCGACAGCTGCGCGCCGACGCCATCCGCTGCTCGAGCGCCGCAGGCTCCGGGCATCCGACCTCGTCACTCTCGGCGGCCGACCTCATGGCCGTGCTCCTTGCGGGTCACCTCCGCTACGACTGGTCCAGGCCCGACGACCCCGCCAACGATCACCTCATCTTCTCCAAGGGTCACGCGTCGCCGCTCGTCTATGCGATGTTCCGCGCCG
>JACDAF010000360.1 GCA_013695575.1 Chloroflexota bacterium
GGCTGAGGCGCGAAGCTGGGGCCCACCCAGCTGGCGCAGGTGCTGCGTCCATTGAGCGAGCAGGCGGTCCCGCCCGAGCTTCTCGTCGGACTTTCGACGAGCGACGACGCGGCGGTCTACCTCGTCGCGCCCGACCAGGCGATCGTGGAGACGCTCGACTTCTTCCCGCCGATCGTCGACGACGCGTATGCGTCCGGGGCCATCGCTGCCGCGAACGCGATGTCGGATGTGTACGCGATGGGCGGCGAAGTGGCCTTCGCGCTCGCGATCGTCGCGTGGCCGGACACGCTCGAGCTGCACGTCCTTGAGGACGCGATGCGCGGCATGGCGGACAAGGTGCGGGAAGGGAACGCCGTCATCGCCGGCGGGCACACCGTCATCGATCGCGAGCCGAAGCTTGGCCTCGCCGTCACGGGACGCGTGCGTCCGGACGGCCTGCTGCTCAAGTCCACGCTCCGCGTCGGGGACGCGCTGTACCTGACGAAGGCCATCGGGACGGGATTGCTCACGACCGCGCACAAGCTCGGTGATTGCGCCGTCGAGGACCTCGCCTCCGTCATCGCGTCCATGAGCGCCCTGAACCGCGACGCCGGGCTGGCCGCGGTCGAGGCAGGTCTGCATGCGGCGACCGACGTGACGGGCTTCTCGCTCGTCGGGCACGCGTTCGAGATGGCGGAGGGCTCCGGTGTTTGCGTCCGCATCCGCGCGCGGGACGTCCCGCTGCTGCCCGGCGCGCGGGGACACGCCGATCGCGGCGTCGACTTCGGTGGCGCCCAGCGCAACCGCGAGCACTTCCTGCGTCGGGACCGCGTCCGGCTCGAGGGGATCGACGATGCGATGGCGCGTCTGCTCATCGATCCGCAGACCTCGGGTGGTCTCCTCGTCGGCGTGCCGGCAGAGCATGCGGCGGCGTGGCGCCGCGCGTGCGCCGGCCGCGGCGTGCGTGCGCGGCACGTCGGCGAGGTGGTGGAGGGCACCGGCGTGATCGTGACCATGTGATGCCTTCGGCACTCCGGTCGTCGCTCGTGGGCTTACCCGACCCGCGGGTCCGGCGTTCCGCCCTCACTCGACCGTAGGTGGCAGTCACCCAGCAGGAGGAGCTCCCGACCGAGCCGACCACGCGGGTGTCCGAGCTCGCCCGGCTGTCACCCGCGCGAGCGGCGCTGACGCTCGCGTGGCCTGGGATCCTGGAGCAGCTCGTGCGCGCGGGCGGCCAGACCGTCGTCTTCGCGTTCGTCGGCCATCTCGGCGCGGTGGCCACGGCGGCGGCTGGGGCGGGCCTCCAGTTCACGTTCCTGCTCTTCCCGATCTTCAATGCGCTCTCGATCGGCACCGTTGCCCTCGTGAGCCGGCGGCTCGGCGAGGGCAAGCGCTTGGAGGCAGCGTCGATCGTCCGGCAGTCGCTCGTGCTGGGCGCCCTCCTGGGCGTCGCGTCCGGGATCGGCTTCGCGGCGTTCGCCCGGCCGCTGCTCGACCTGATCGGTGCCGCACCGGACGTTGCGGCGACCGGTGCCCCATACCTCGCCTTGATCGGCGGATTCAATGTCTTCCAGACCGTGTCCATCATCGGCACGGCGGCGATGCGCGCGGCGGGCGACACGCGGACGCCCATGGTGCTTTCGGTCGTCGGCTCGCTCGCCAGCCTCGCGCTCTCGTACCTGCTCATCGTCGAGGCGGGGCTCGGCATCATGGGTCACGCCTACGGCTGGACAGCGGTGAGTGCGGTCTTCGCCGTGGTCACGCTCGCGCTCCTGTGGCGTGGGCGTGCCGGCCTCTCCATCGCCGGCGGACCCTGGGGGCTCTTCCCTGGCACGGTCCGCTCGATCATGTCGATCAGCCTCCCCTCAGCGGCCGAGTCGCTCCTGTTCAGTCTGGGTCTGATCTTCGTCGGCGGTCTCGTGCTGCGGTTCGGCACCGAAGCGTTCGCCGCGCACCAGATCGTCATCCAGCTAGAGACCGTCTCCTTTCTGCCCTGCATCGGCTTCGCAGGCGCGGCCGCGTCACTGGTCGGCCACTCGCTCGGGCTGCGGGATCCGGAGCGCGCCATGCAGGTGGGCTGGGCCGCTGCAAAGATGGCGGTGCTCTGGACCTCGACGATCGGGCTGCTGTTCGTCCTCTTTCCGGCGCTCTGGCTTTCGCTCTTCACGAACGACCCCGGCGTGGTCGCGGCCGGCGTCGGCTCCGCGATCATCGTCGGCCTCGGACAGCCCGCGCAGGCGGTCGTGTTCGCCATCGGCGGAGCGCTGCGCGGTGCCGGCGACACGCGCTACACGCTCCGCATCACCGCTTTCAACTGGATCGTCGTGCGTCTGCCACTGTCGGTACTGCTTGGTGCGGTCTTTGGCCTCGGTCTCGCTGGCGTCTGGATCGCGCTCGTGGCGGACTACTTCGTCCGCGCGGCGCTCATGGCCCGTCGTTTCCGCAGCGGCGGGTGGCAGCGCCTTCGCTACTAGCGGCAGGACAGGCTCGACCCGGCGCCTCGGTGCCCAGGGCGGGATTTGAACCCGCACGCCCTTACGGGCACATGCCCCTCAGACATGCATGTCTGCCATTTCATCACCTGGGCGCGAAGATGAATTGTACAAGCGAGGTCTGCGAGCTGCCCACGGACGAGCGGCCCTGTATGTCGCCCGTCTCCGACCGAGACAGGGCGATGCTGCTGGGGCCATGCCATCCCTGCGACAGGTCACACGACGTGGCGTCCCTGCGTCTGCACGTCCGCGCATGGTCGCCCGCAACGACGTGTCAGTAGACTCGGCACGGATGCAGGAGTCTGCCCAGCTGCGGGCGATACGGCCGGACATCCGGCTGATCTGGCCCTCGTACACGCTGTTCCCCTTGATCGGGCTCGGCGTCCTTGCGGTCGGTGCCGGAGGTCGGGACCCCGCCATGATCGCGATCGGCCTCGGGCTGCTTGCGGTCAACGCCCTCATGGTCATCAACTACGCGTACTTCACGACGCTTGCAGTCGAGAATGAGTGGCTCGTGCACCGCACGAATTTCGGCACGCAGGTGCAGCGCGTCCCCATCGGCTCCATCCGCAGGATCGACGCAAAGCGATACCCCGGCGCGCACTCCGGGGTATCCGCGCCTCACTTCGTCGCACGGGGCCGCGACGCGACCGTCAAGGTGAACACGAAGCCGTACCGCCTGGCCGACTTCACGGGCCTGCTCGCGGTCCTCCGGCGCTCGAATGGGCGTGTGGAGCTCGACCCGTTCTGGGAGCGCGTCGCGCGTGGTGACGACGTGTCGAAGGAGTACACGCTCACGCCGACGAGCCGGTTCTAGCCTCCGATGCGCAGAGTCCGGTGCTCGATGGCGGTGCAGCGATCCCACACAACACGTAGTCCCGCGCGTTCGGCCCGCTCGGCCGCGGCAATGTTCCCGAGCGAGAGCTGGAACCAGATCGCCGGAACACCCGCGGCCACCGCGTCGTCGACCACGGCATCGAGGTGCTCGCCGCGCCGGAACACATCGACGAGCTCGACGATGTCATCGGCCGGGATGTCAGTGAGCCGCGCGTAGCTGCGCTCGCCATCGAGGACGATGCCGCGCAGCTCCGGGTTCACCGGGATCACGCGGTAGCCCTGCGCGCGCAGGTATCTCGAAACGGAGTTGCTCGGACGATCCGGGCGCGGGGAGTAACCGACGACGGCGATGGTGCGGGCGGAGCGAAGGATCTCGGCCGCGAGGCCCGGTTCGTTCATTGTGTCATGCCCGACCGCCCGATCACAGGCTTGTTTCGTATGGTGTCTGCAGGATACTGACGACCTCATGCCACCACGGGCTCCGGTCGTGTGGGCCTCCAGCGCTGTCGGGAGCGAGCGCTTCCGGCAGCGTCTTGACGAGCGGCATCGTGAGCTCACGGTGCAGGCGAAGGTCCGCGGACGCTCGTACCGCCGGTCGCGCGCCGATGCCGGCTCGGACGAGGTCCTTCGGCTCCGCACCGAGTTCCTTGCCGCGCTCGGGCGCCTCGCGGCGTTCGAGACGGCGATCGTGCACCTTGCCCGCTGCCGCTACGAGGCCCAGCTGACGGTGAGCGCGGATGATCTGACGCGCGACTACTTCGAGCTGTGGCAGCTGGTCGCGCGACGCGGGGGCGAGCAACGCGACCTCGCCGAGCGCGCCGCTGAGCGCCTCGACTATTTCGCGACGCAGCTCGGCCGGCTCGAGGGCATCGCGGATGCGCTCGTCGTCGCGGGGCGCAATGTGCGGCTCTTCCCGCTGCC
>JACDAF010000365.1 GCA_013695575.1 Chloroflexota bacterium
GGTCTGACGAGCGCGATACCGAGGGCGCGGCTGCATACACGTCTCACCGTTTACCGCGGAGGCTCAAAGGCCCCCGTCGTCAGCGCCCGAGCGCGTCGAGGGTGAGCGCAGCAACCCGCTCCATCTCACTGCGGACGTACCGCTGGTCACAGGGGAGCGTCAGGATCTCACTAGCAAGTCGTCGAGAGTCGGCGAACCTTCTCGGGACGTCGGCCGGCACAGGCCAGTGCACTGGCGGGTAAATGTCGTTTGCGAGAAGCCGCGCCAGAACCCGTTCGCGGTCGGGCACGCGGATCGGAAACCCAAGCGGCACAACGCCTGCGGGCCGATGCCCGAAGAGGGCCCACGCCTCGAGCCGCTCTAGCAGGGTGGCGAAGTTCTCGATTCGCCTTTGTGCGATATCGCTCCACGGAAGCGCGCCGCGGAGGAGTGTGTCAGTGACGCCACTCATCGCATACGGCTCGACAGGAGACCGTGCCTCGCTCTCCTGGAAGGCCGTGAACCACGACCGGTCGCCAACGCCGTCGTCAAATCGCCGGCGGCCGCGCGAAGCCTGCATCGACACTTTCCACCACCGCGAAGGGGCCGCGTCGAAAGCGGTGTCGGCAAGCTCGATGCCGGTTGGAATCTGAAGGATCCCGCCGTCGGGGACGCCAATGAACTTGCGCGGACTGTAGAGCGTCAACTGACGATCGTCCGGTCGTTCAGACAGGAGGGCCTGGCAGGCATCGTCAAGAATCCACGCACCCTCGTGCTGCGCACGCGCCACGACATCGCCCGCGCACGGGAAGCCGAAGTAGCGAATGACAACGACGAGGTCGTCCGCTGCGAGTTCTTCGAGTGTTGCGGGGTCGGCACGCAGCCATGAGTCGACCGCGTAGAAGTCCACCCGTGCGCCCGAGTTCCTTACGGGATCTAGAAGCGATTGACAGAGATAGGACGGGAGCCAGACACGACGAGGCGCGAGTGTGCGAATGAGTAACGTGAGCGCCGAGCGCGCGTTCGCGAGCAACAGGGCAGGCCCTTGGAGAAAGGAGGGTAACTCGAGAGCTGCCTCGGCGGCATCCTCGAGTGCAAACATGCCTCCAACAATCCGCGGACGTGCAGTCGTCTCGCGCATCCTGGGAAGTATCGTCGCACGCCTGCGGCTACTCGTTATCTGCCCGCTACGCTGTGTTCTGTGGACGAGTCCGCTCGGGCGACGGCGACGGATGCGTTCGCGGCAAGCGCTCGCCAACGACCGCACGCGCGGTGGGTGGAGAACAAACCGTCAAGTCGCTGGTTGCCCTGGATCGACATTCGCGAGCTGTGGGCTTTCCGAGAGCTCGCTTACGCCTTCGCCCTCCGCGACGTTAAGCTCCGCTACAGACAGACGGCACTCGGCATCGCCTGGGTTTTACTCCAGCCGCTGGGAGCGGCTGCGATCTTCGCCGTCGTCTTTGGCCGGGTTGTAGACGTTCCCAGCGACGGCCTTCCATACCCGCTTTTCGTCTTTGCGGGGCTCGTGCTCTGGACTTATGTCTCGAACGCCGTCGACGCGGCGTCCAGGAGTCTCATCGAACCGGCCGAACTCATCACCAAGGTTTACTTTCCCCGCGTTCACGCCCCGTTAGCCGCTGTGCTCCCCGGCTTGCTCGATCTGGGCATCTCGTTGCTTCTCCTCGGCCTCGTCATGGCGGCGTATGGCGTCGTGCCGGGCGTCGCCATCGTTCTTTTGCCGGTCTGGGTCGGCCTTGCCACCCTCGTGGCTTTTGTGATGGGGCTCTGGCTCTCCGCCCTCAACGTCGAGTTCCGGGACGTTCGTTACGCCCTTGGCTATCTCTTGCAGGTGTGGCTCTTCGCCAGCCCGGTCATCTACCCCAGCTCCCTCGTCGACGGCTGGAAGGCTTACATCTTCGCGGCGAACCCGCTTGTGGGGGTACTTGACGGCTTCCGCTGGTCGGTGCTCGGTGGGCCGGCGCCGGGGTCGCATGGCCTGGTCTCGCTCGCCGTTGGCGTGCTGCTCCTCCTTGGTGGGGTCGTGCACTTCCGCCGCGCGGAGCGGCGCTTCGCGGACGTGATCTGATTGGAACGCGTGATCGAGGTCGACCGCGTCAGTAAGCGCTATCGGCTGGGTGCTGGGTCATACCGGACGCTGCGCGAAACGCTTGCGGGGGTCACCCGCAGGAACAAACCGAGGCCGGAGATATGGGCGCTTCGGGACGTCAGCTTGGCGGTCGAGGAGGGCGAGGTGCTCGGCATCGTCGGGAATAACGGGGCCGGCAAGACTACGCTGCTTCGCGTCATCGCCCGCATCACCGAGCCGACGAGTGGCGTTGCGCGCATGCGCGGTCGCGTTGGGACGCTGCTCGAAGTTGGGACCGGATTCCATCCAGAATTGACGGGTCGAGAGAACATCTACCTCAACGGCGCCGTTCTCGGCATGCGGCGCCGAGAGATCGAGAGAGAACTCGGCTCGATCGTCGCATTTGCCGAAATCGAGCCGTTTCTTGAGACACCGGTGAAGCGGTATTCGTCGGGCATGCACATGCGGCTCGCCTTTGCGGTCGCGGCGCACCTTCAGCCCGAGATCATGCTCGTCGACGAGGTGCTCGCGGTCGGCGACACCGCCTTCCAGAAGAGGTGCCTCGGAAGGATGGGAGATGTGGCGAGCGAGGGTCGGACCGTACTCTTCGTTAGCCACAATCTTGCTGCCGTCGAAAGCCTGTGCCGCAGGGCGATCTGGCTCGACGACGGTGGCGTCGTGGCCGACGGCGCAGCGCGCCAGGTGGTTTCGGACTACCTCCGCTCGCTCGACACGAGCCGGCGTGAACGCCTTTGGCGCGACGACGAGGCTCCTGAGGGAGGCGGCGTTCGCCTGCTTGCAGCACGAGCGAGACCGGCCGCCGGAACTCCGGAGGACGAGCTCACCACCGGCACAGCCGTTGCGATCGAGATCGAGTACCAGAACCTCCGCGAGGGCGCGCACCTCACCCTCGGCCTGCACGTGTACGACGAGCGTGGCGTCCTCGCCTTCGGCGCCTTCCCCGTCGAGGAGACGGTTTGGTTCGGGAGGCCGTTCCCGGCTGGTCGATTTCGGGATACTTGCGTAATCCCGGCTGACCTTCTGAACGATGGGAGGTACCGCATCGAGTTGCTCGTCGTGACGGGCCAAACGGACATCGTTCTTCGTGTGGAAGACCTGCTCATACTCGACGTCCGCGACGCTGCCTCGGGAGCCGGCGTGTACGGAGGCGAGTGGCAGGGTGTGGTTCGCCCGCGGGTCTCATGGAAGACAGACCTGCTGGGGCGGAATGGCACCGCCTGAGATAGTGATCACGGCCCCCGAGCCGGCCGGGTACGCCGACCCCGGCTACGTCCGCTCGCTCGACGAGTTCGGCATACCCCTCGAACTCGGACGATCGGGAGGTTGGCTGCTCGAGCGGCAGATCCCCGGTTCGGGTG
>JACDAF010000394.1 GCA_013695575.1 Chloroflexota bacterium
ACCTGGCCCATCTGGACCGCCCACCACATGAAGTGGACGTGCGCGTCGCTCCAGCCGGGCACCATCAGGCCACCACGGAGGTCGACTCGCTCCGCCCCGGCGGCCGCACGGGAGAGCTCGGCGCGCCCGCCCACGGCGGCGACCCGTCCGTCCCGCGCGAGGAGCGCTTCCGCACTCGCGCCTGACCCGGTATGGATGCGACCGCCGGAGAAGAGGAGCCCGCTCATTCCGGGAATCCGCCGCTGCCGACGAGCGGCACGAACTGGACGACTTCGGCCCGCTCGACGCGGCCGTCGCCGTGCTGGATCGTCAGGACCTGCGCGTCGCGCGGACCGATCGGCGCGACGATGCGTCCCGTCGGCGCGCACTGCGCGGCGAGGCCGGCGGGTATGGACGGAGCGGCTGCCGCGATCAGGATCCTGTCGTACGGCGCTGCGGCGGCGTGGCCTTGGGATCCGTCGCCCTTCACGACACGCACGTTCGCGTACCCGAGCTCCGCGACGCGCGCCGCCTCGGCGTCCGCGAGAGAGGGACGCCGCTCCACGCTCACCACGTCGCGCGCGAGCAGCGAGAGGATCGCGGCCTGGTATCCGGATCCGCCCCCCACCTCCAGCACGTGATCGCCAGGCTGCGGGTCGAGCAGCTCGGTCATTCGCGCGACAACGTACGGCTGCGAGATCGTCTGGCCATCGCCTATCGGGAGCGCGCGGTCCTCGTACGCCTCGTTCGCGAGGTGCTCGGGGACGAAGCGCTCCCGCGGGACGCGTCCGATCGCGTCAAGGATGCGCCGATCCCAGATGCCGTTCAGCTCCAACGTGCGCACGAGGCGAGCGCGCCTTTCCTCGCTGGTCACGCGCTGAGCCAGGGCGTGACGACCGCAGGGAGGCTGGTGAGGTCGTCGACGATCGCGTCGGGCGGAGGACCGTCATAGTCGTCCAAGGCGGCCCCGGGTCGGCGCCGCCAGACCGCGCGAAGCCCGAGACGCTTCGCACCGCCGACGTCCGCGGCGAGGTTGTCGCCGACCATGAACGCGTCCTCAGCGCGGCAATCGGCCAACGCGAGCGCGCGCTCGAAGATCGCGGCGTGCGGCTTGCGCCAGCCGACGCTGTGCGAGGACACAACGCCGCAGATGAGGTGAGAGATCCCGAAACGACGCCAGTCCTCCACGACCTCGGCGTCACCACGGGAGAGCGTGTTCGTGACGAGCACAACGCGTAGTCCCCGCCCGTGACACCACCGCACGGCGTCGAACGCGCCCGGGACCGGGGTGGAGACCTCATCCAGCGGAAGCACCATCGCGGCGCGGAGGTGTTCGAGAGGGAGGCCGGCCAGGTCGACACCCTGTGCCTCGAACCAGCGGCGATACCAGTCGAGGGTGGTCTGCTCGAGCACCGCGGTATCCTCGGGCTCGATCCGGGCGGCGAGCCACGCGTCATACCACTCACGCTCGCCAAAGTTGGACACGAGTGCCGCGCGCGTCCTGCGGGACAGATCGGCAGACCAGTTCTCCACGAGCGTGTCCCCGACGTCGAACAGCGCCGCCCGCATCACGCGGCTATCGTGCCATGCGCGTGATGGACTTCGAGCAGCTCGCCTTCATCGAAAAGCGACGCCGCCAGGCGGTGCGCGGGATCGTCGTCCTCCTCGACGGGACGCGCGGCGACCTGCTGGTCACCATTCGCGTCGGCGAGCCCGGCGGGCATCTTGATCTCCGCGGGCGCGATGCCACCGGCGCCGCGCGCAAGGCGCGACTCGCGATCGGCGACCGGGTCACGATGGCGATCGAGTACGCGGCGCGGGACGTGATGGCCGGCGACGCGACCGGCGCCAGCGCTGACCTCGTCCGCTCGGGCGCGACGATCGAGGGCACCGTGAGCGCGGTCGGCGAGGCCGTTTCGGTGGACTGCGGCGCAGCCGCGATCCTCGTCCGCGGCGACACGCTGCCCGGAGCGCGAGAGGGCGACGCGGTGCGCTTCACCATCGATGGCGAGGGAAGGGCGTATCTCATCCCATCGCGCTAGCGAGCACGACATCGGAAGCCGCATTCAATCGAGCTTGCGGACCTCGTCCTCGATCTCGCTCTCGTCCGGTACCTCCCGCAGCGTGTGCACGTCGACGTAGCGGACGACCGCCTCGCCATCGAGCACGATGATCGCTCGCTCGGGTCGTCCGAGCCGTTCGTTGAACACCCCGTACGCGGACGACACCTTCCCATGCGGCCAATAGTCTGAGCAGAGCGGGTACCCGATCCCGCCGAGGGACTCCGCCCACGCCCGCAGGCTATTCACCGAATCGCATGAGATGCCCACGACCTGGGCACCGCCGCCCGCGAATCGCCCCTGGAGAGCGTTCAGCGCGGGCGCCTCCGCGCTTCAGGTGGCCGTGAACGCGAAGGCGAAGAAGGCGAGGACGACCCGCTGACCACGCATGGCCGCGAGCGAGATCTGCCTGCCGTCGTGCGCCGCGAGCTCGAACTCGGGCGCGCGATCCCCCACTTTGAGGGTCGCAGTCTCCGTGGCGAGCTTGGTGCGCCCCTTCGGCCGTTGCTCCACCGCGACCTAGACTACGGTGCGATGCCGGTGGATGTGTCGAAGCGGCGGATCAGCGCGGATCGCATCGACTTTCTCGACTCGAAGGTGACCTGCCCGTTCTGCGGTGCACAGGTCGGCCCCCGCTACGTGACCCGCGAGCACCTCGATGTCCCACCGAACCCGCCGTACGCCGCCAGCGTCGTTTGCCCCAAGGACAAGGAGGCGTTCGAGGTCGTTTTCCGTACGGAGCGGTCCGATGCACTACCTACCGGAGACGCGGCTCCTACCGAACGGTGACGTACAGGAAGACTCCGTAGTCCTCGAGCCACACCGTCCCGTCGGCGACAGGGCGGACGTGGATCGCGTAGACGCCGGGTGCCTGCGGCGCCCGGACGCGGAAGGTGAAGCTGCCGAGGGCGCCCGGCGGTACGCTGCCCTGGTCCTGGATCGCGACGCGGTCCGGTGTCGGCCACTCCACCCCGAGCCCGGCCCAGGTCCGGTTGTCGCCGTTGATGCCGAGATTCACCTGAGCGCCCAACACGCCGCGGGTCCACGTCGCGCTCCCCGTGTTCGTGAAGGAGATCGTGAGCGGCGCGCTGACCTCACCTCGGGCGAGCGTCGGGTACGGCGACTGTGAGATCCACCGGCCGTGCATGCCATGGTCGCTTCGCACGACGAGGAACACGCCCTGATCCGCCATCCACTGCACGCCATCGATCACGGGCCGGAGCGGAATGCGGTACTCGCCGAGCGTCATTGGCGCTCGTACGGAGAAGGTGAACGTGCCGATGGCGCCGGGGGCGACGGCCGCCTCCTGCGTCGTGGCGACGCGATCCGCGGAGAGCCAGTCCACGGCCATCCCCTGCGCGGCGAATGACTTCGAGTCGCCGTTAATGCCGAGGTTGGCCTGCTTCCCGGCAAGGCCCCGCGTCCACGTCGCCGTGCCCGTGTTCTTGAATCGCACCGTCACGGACGTCGTGGCTCCGGGCACCAGCGTCGGCGGGGCGGTCTGGTCCACGAACCCGGAGCTGTACGTCAGCGGCGACGACGCTGGTGCGATGCCGCCCGCGCCCGCCGTCGTGAAGTCCCACTCGTTCGTGACGTAGCGGCCGTTGACGGTCAGATCCATCCGTACATGGAACCTCGTGCCGCCGGAGAGTGGCTGTTGCGGGATGATCACCTGGTAGTCGAGCTCGTAGAGCTGCGGCACGTAGTGGAAGGGCACGCGCGCGCCGTTCGGCGCGATGATCTCGGCCGCGCGCATCTTCACGCTCTGCCCGCCCGAATACACGACCATGATCGGGTAGCCGACCGGCCCGCGGACGCCCGCGGGCAGCGGGCTGGGTGACTCGGTGCCGCTCCAGGATGCCGGCACGACCTGCGCCTGCGCAGGCGACCGCACGAAGTCAACGGCGCGCGAACTGAAGTCATACACGAGGTCGCCGACGGTCGACGATCGCCCGTTCAGATCGGAGTGGCCCCACCCCGTCGCGATCGCGCTCGGATGCATCATCCCGAGCCGGTGGTA
>JACDAF010000395.1 GCA_013695575.1 Chloroflexota bacterium
AGCGGGTGCGCCGGCCCGACCTCATCTTCCCGGTACGTGATGACCATGCAGATCCCGATGCGCATCGTCATCGCGAGATACAGGAAGAGCTCGCGGCTGGCGGCGTCCGCCTCGTGGACGTCCTCGAGGACGAGCAGGATCGGCCGCTGCGCGGCGGCATCCTCGAGCAGCAGCAGGATCGTCCGGAAGAAGCGCTCACGCCGCTCTTCGTCCGGGATGCTCGACTCGCTCACGATCCCGACGTCGACCTCGGGGAGCACGCGGCGGAGCTCGCTGACCAGCGGCCCGAGCACGCGCCGCAGCACCTCGGTCCCACGCGCGGAGGCGTAGCCGCGGAGGGCGGCCACGAACGGCTCGTACGGAACGCCGGCGCCGGCGTGCGACCGGCCTGCGAACACGTAGAAGCCGTCGGCATGCGCCTGGCCCGCGATCTCCCGAGCGAGGCGGCTCTTCCCCACGCCCGCCTCGCCGGTGAGGGCGACCACCCGGGTCTCGCCGCCAGCCGCCGCGCGGACGTGCTGCAGCAGCGCCGATAGCGGAACCTCCCGCTGAACGAGCTCAGGACAGACGACCAATCCCTCACCGCGTGTGGGGGGAACGAGCAAGGCCGGCAGCCTGAGCGCGGGAGCCAGGGCGCGCTGCGCCGTGCCCGCCTCGACCGCGACGTCGTACACGCGGACCGGCGCCGCGATGCCCTTGAGCGTCCAGGCGCCGAGGTCTCGCATCGGCGCGATCGCCGTCGTGCGGAGAAGACCGCGGACCGTGTCGGTGACGATGACGCTCCCGGCCGGCGCCTGTGACGACAGTCGCGACGCGACGATCACTGCCGCGCCGACGTACCCGCCGTCGTGCTCGACGGCCTCGCCCGTGTTGACGCCGATGCCCAGGCGCAGCGGCAGGCCGGGCTGATCCTGGGTGTGCTTCCGCGCCTTGCGCTGGATCGAGATCGCGCAGCGCACCGCGTCGCCCGGCAGCTCGAAGACGACATAGAACGAGTCGCCTTCCGTCTTGATCTCGGCACCCTTCCGCGCCAGCACTTCGCCGCGCACGATCCGCCGGTAGGCGCGCAACAGCCTGGTCGCCTGTGCGTCACCGCGCGATTCGACGAACGCGGTGTAATCGCGCAGATCCGCGAAGAGGAATGTCCGCACCGCAGACCGTGGCATGCGGGAATTGTCCGCACATCGTCCAGGGGCCGTTACAGGGCCGGTCCCTGCACCGCTTCGCGTGGCACGGTAGCGTCCGCGCGCGATGCGGCGCGTTGTGGTGATCGGCTCGTCCAGCGGGGCTGGCAAGACGACGTTCGCGCGCGCCCTCGCGGCCCGGCTCGCGCTGCCGCATATCGAGCTCGACGCCCTGCACTGGCAGCAGACCGGGTGGGAGCTCCCCGAGCGCGAGGTCTTTCGCGAGCGCGTCGATCGCGCGACGAGCGCGGAGGCGTGGGTCCTCGACGGGAACTACTCCGCGACGCGCGACATCGTGTGGCCTCGCGCGGACACCGTCGTGTGGCTCGACGTGCCGCTCCGAGTCGCGCTGCCGCGCATCGTCGGCCGCACGCTCCGGCGTATCCGCGGCCGGGAGGTCCTCTGGGGAACGAACCGGGAGACGCTGCGGAACGCATTCCTCGATCGCGACTCCCTCATCCTGTTCACGATCCGCACGTACCGTGGACGGCGCGGCCGTTTTCTTCGAGAGCTCACGCGGCCGGAGAACGCACACCTCGTCGTACACCGCTTCGCATCGAACGCCGCCGCCGATCGGTGGCTGGCTCAGCTGCCTCCGAGCGGTGACGCCTGAGGCGACATCGCGCCCGGCGCCTCGTGGATCTCACGGGCCGTGCGGATACCGGATTCGAGGGCCCCCTGGATCCAGGCGTGATGCAGGGAGCAGTGCTCCCCGGCAAAAAGGATGCGTCCTTCGCGGCGGGTGATGTCCTCCTGCAGCTTCGTCTGCTGCTCCGGCTCGAACAGTGCGAAGGCTCCTCCGGCGTACTTGTCGTCGTACCAGGCATGTGAGGCGCCCGACTCGAACTCTTCCCGGATCTGCGGGTGGATCTGCTCAACGTCCTCGAGCGCCTGCTCGATGCGCGTGACCTCGTCCATCGCCCCCCAGCGCGCGGCGTCCTGGCCCCAGGTGTAGCTGGCAAGAAGCACGCCCCGCTCGGTGGCAGGATCAGGGGTGGGGTAGTTGATCCGGCGGATCCCGAGATCCGTCGCGGTGGCCCCGCCGAAGATCCCGTCGTCCTGCTCCCAAAACCTGCGCCGCACCTGGAACAGGATCTTGGTCGAGGCCGAGTAGTGAAGCTGACGGATCGCTCGCTGCT
>JACDAF010000017.1 GCA_013695575.1 Chloroflexota bacterium
CGAAGGTGCGCAGCATCGCCGAGACGAAGATGAACGATCTGAACGCCAACTCGATCGAGTCGGCAGTGAAGATGGTCGAGGGCACCGCGCGCAGCATGGGCGTGGAGATCACCGCATAGGCGAGGGAGGGCTTCGCCCGACGGAGCCGAGGCCCACGGGAGCCGGCGTCGAGCCGGGACCGGATAGACGGGATAGGAAGACCGCAGCCTGATGCGGGAGGGCGGAAGCCCGAAGGGAGGTTCGGCATGGCACAGCGGAGCAAGCGCTACACGGCGCTGGCCGAGAAGGTAGACCGCGAGAAGGAGTACGCGCCGGATGAGGGCGTCCGTCTCGTGAAGGAGACTTCGGGAGCCAAGTCCGATACCACCGTGGAGCTCCACCTGCGTATGGGCGTCGACCCGCGCCACGCTGACCAGATGGTCCGCGGCGCGTCGGTGCTCCCGCATGGGACCGGCCGCAACGTGCGGGTCATCGTCTTCGCGCAGGGGGACCGGGCGCGCGACGCGCAGACTGCGGGCGCCGACGTCGTCGGCGCGGAGGACCTGTCGAAGCGGATCGAGGGCGGCTGGCTCGACTTCGACGTCGCGATCGCGACGCCGGACCTTATGGGCCAGGTCGGAAAGCTCGGTAAGGTGCTCGGCCCCCGCGGCCTTATGCCCAACCCGAAGTCAGGCACCGTCACGTTCGATATCGCGAGGGCCGTGCGCGACGCGAAGGCCGGCCGGGTCGAGTTCCGGGTCGACAAGACCGGTGTCGTGCACACCGTCATCGGCAAGGCGTCCTTCAGCGAGCAGGCGCTCGTCGAGAACCTGTCGTCGCTCATGGACGCGGTGAATCGCGCGCGCCCGACCGGCTTCAAGGGCGTCTACATCCGCACCGCACACCTCACGAGCACGCAGGGGCCGAGCGTGAAGCTCGACCTCGGCGAGACTCTCGCGCTCGGGGGACGCTCGGCCGGCTAACGCACGCGCCGCTTGGCCTTCGCTGACGGACGGCTTAGGCCCGAGCGGCCTCGCGGAGTACCCGCAGCTCGGCCTTCACGCCGGGGCTGCGACGTTCGACGGCGCGCCTGAAGGCGACGGCCGAGATCGTCGCGATGTGCTCCTCGAGGTAGGCCCCGACCTCGTGCGGAAAGGCCTGGCCGATCTCGCGTAGCACCCAGCCGACCGCCTTCTGCACGTACTCTCGCTCGTCCTCTAGGCACGTCGTGACGAGCGGCAAGACACGGTCGAGGGGCGTGAACACGGCGTTCGTACCCGAATAGTGGATGAGGCTGACGATCGAGATCCGCCGAAGCCACTGGTCCGCCGACCGGTTCCACAGCTCGAGTTGCGGGTACACGTCAGCCGGATCGCTCGCGAGGATCCAGGAGTAGAGCGAACTCAGTCCGTCGCTGTGGCACCAATTGTCGACACGCTGGTGCCAGTGACGCACCACCGGCCACAGCGCGGGGCTTACCCGCTTTCTCACGCGCGGGGCGTAGTACTCGAGCGCCGCGAAGAGGACGTCGCCGTAGGGCGAGGTGCACCAGAGGCGGTTCCAGATCGCGAGTATCTCTTCTTCCGAGAGGTCATAGAAGGAGAATCCCTCATTGACCCGCCTCCGCAGCGCCGGGAAGCGGATACCGAGGTACTCCATCGACGAGCCCCGGTCAGTCGCCACGTCTGCGCCAAAGCGCGGGTTGCCGATCTCGCGCAGAGCGGCGACGACTTCGCCGCCGTGATCAGTGAGGTGAGCCTGGCGATCCTTCCGCGCACGTGCCTTCGGCATGGGGGTGTTGCTCCTGGCAGCCTCCGTGGCCGAGTTGACCACAGAGTAACGCGCTCGGCCAGGGCGGTAGACTGGCGTCAAACTGAATAGCGCCTGAGAAGCAGGTTCCCGTTGCTGGTCGCGATCCGAACGGATCGAGCCCAGCTAGGGCTTGAATCGGCCGAACCGGCCGGGCCAGCGGAGGCGAAAGCGATGCGACAGCAATGTCCGTACGCCTTCGTTGCTCCAAGGGGAAGCACGAGGGCGTTCTTGTTTTTCGAGAGGAGGTGACACATGGCAAAGGTGAAGACAGGCCCGAAGGTCAAGCGCAAGCTCGGCGGCGTCCCGGCGAAGGCCAGGAAGGTCGACTCGCTGGCCGAGCAGATCGGCGCATCGACGGCCGTCATCGTCACGGAGTACCGCGGCATGACCGTGCATGATCTTCAGGATCTTCGTCGCCGGCTGCGGCCGAAGGGCGTCGAGTACCACATCGTGAAGAACAGCCTGTTCCGCCGTGCGGCCGACCAGGCCGGTCGGAGGCTGGGCGACATGATGGTGGGCCCGACCGCGGTCGCGCTCGGCACGATCGACGAGGTAGAGCTCGCGAAGGGCATCGTCGACGAGACCCGCACCCTCCGGACGCTCAAGATCATGGGCGCCTGGGTCGGCGGCCGGGTCATGAAGGCGGAGGATGTCCAGTCGCTGGCGAAGCTTCCGCCGCTCGCGCAGCTCCAGGGCACCTTCGTGGGCACACTTCAGGCGCCGCTCGCGAGCATCGTGGGGACGCTCACCGCGGCACACGCTCAGCTGATCCGAGTAATGAACGCAAAGGGGAACGCATGATGGCAGTCGAGACGGAGAACCCGAAGTTCGAGAAGGTGGCCACGGACCTCGAGTCCTGGTCGATCCTCGAGATCGCGCAGTTCGGCAAGTACCTCCAGGAGCGCTGGGGCGTCTCCGCAGCCCCGGTCGCGGTGGCGGCGGCTGCAGGTGCGGGCGCCGGCGGTGGCGAGGCCGCGGCAGCCGTCGAGGAGAAGACCGAGTTCACCGTCGTCCTGAAGGAGACCGGCGCCTCCAAGATCAACGTGATCAAGACGGTCCGCGAGATCACCGGTCTCGGACTCAAGGAAGCCAAGGACCTGGTCGACGGGGCGCCGAAGCCGGTCAAGGAGAACATCGGCAAGGACGAGGCCGAGGCCATCAAGAAGAAGCTGGAGGATGCCGGAGCTGGTGTCGAGCTGAAGTAGTCGGTCGGACTGCGGCCTGCCGCTTTCGGCGGCGTCCGATACAGATATCGGTATCAGACGAGTCTCGCCAGGGCTTGCCTGTCTGGCAGCTCGGGGAGCGCTGGCGGCAGGCGATAGAGTTTTCCCAGCGACTCCGTTCGATCCCCGGGTGGCCTCCCGGGACCGAGATCGGCGGTATCGCGAAAGGTGCCGGACCGGGACCCGAAAGGGTCCCGGTTTGGTTTTCACCACGGGAGGAGCGGTGATCGCCGCCCTGCGCGCCGACCTCGAGATCGCGCGTCGCGGCTATGCGCGCTACGCCGCGTACCCCGTTGCGACGCTTGCGGGCCTCTTCACGAACACGCTCTTCGGGTTCATGCGCGGCTTCGTCCTCCTCGCCCTCTTCGAGCAGCGGAGCGAGATCGGAGGCTACGACGCGGCCGCCACGCTCACCTACACCTGGCTGACGCAGGCGCTCATCGCCACCGTCTTCATCTGGGGCTGGCTGGATCTCGCCATCCGCATCCGCAGCGGGGACATCGTGACCGACCTGGTCAGGCCGATCCACCCGCTCCGCGCCGCGCTGGCGAACGACCTCGGCCGCAGCGCGTATCACGCGGTCTTCCGTGGTGTTCCCGTGCTGCTCGTGGGAGCGTTGATGTTCGACCTGATCGCTCCCGCTGGCCCTCTCGAGTGGTTCGCGTTCTTCGTGAGTGCCGCGCTCGCGGTCGTGGTGAGCTTCGCGTTCCGCTTCCTCTACAACATCCCCGCGTTCTGGCTGCTCGACTTCCGCGGCATCGCGGTGCTCGCGATGATCCTCTCCAGCCTGTTCTCGGGGTTCGTGATCCCGATCGCGTTCTTCCCGGACTGGCTCGCCGCGATCGCCCACGCCACACCGTTCCCCGCGATGGTGCAGATTCCGATCGACATCTTCGTCGGTGCGGTGCGGGGCCCGCAGATCGCGGTGGCGCTCGCCGTCCAGGCCGCCTGGGCTGCCGGCCTCCTGCTGCTCTGCCGGGTCTGCTTCGCGCTGGGTGTCCGGCGCCTGGTGGTGCAGGGTGGGTGAGCTGCTCGACGGGATACGCCTGTACGGGCGCCTTGTTGCCGCCCGCGTGCGGGCGCAGCTCCAGTACCGGACATCGTTCGCGCTGGATCTCGCCGGGAACTTCTTCATCTCGTTCCTCGACTTCGCCGCGATCCTCGTCATCTTCAGCAACGTCCCGCAGCTCGGTGGCTGGTCCGTCGCCGAGGTCGCGCTCCTCTACGGCATGTCGAACCTGGCCTTCGCGCTGACCGACTTCGCGGTCGGGGAGCTCGACCAGTTCCCGCAGCAGATCCGCGACGGCACCTTCGACCAGGTCCTCATCCGGCCGCGCGGCACGCTGTTCCAGGTCGTCACCGGCAACTTCCAGCTTCGCCGGCTCGGCAAGGCGCTCCAGGCGCTGCTCATCCTCGGATATGCGCTGACCGCGCTCCCCATCGAGTGGACGGTCGACCGGCTCCTGGTATTCGCGCTCGCGGTCCCCGCGGGAACGGTCATCTTCTGCTCCGTCTGGGTGGTCGCGATCTGCATCGTCTTCTGGGCGGTCGATGGGCGGGAGGCCGCGAACGCGTTCACCTACGGCGGGCAGTTCTTCACCCAGTTCCCGATCAACATCTACGACCGCTGGCTGCGCCGGTTCCTCGCCTACGCCGTGCCGCTGGCCTTCGTCGCGTACTTCCCGGCGCTGTACGTCCTCCACAAGTCGGACCCGCTCGGGCTGCCGGCCTGGCTCGGGCTCCTCTCGCCCCTTGTCGCCCTCGCCGCCGCGGTGGCCGCCGGCGCCGTCTGGGGCGGGGCGGTCCGTCACTACCGGAGCGCGGGCGGCTAGTGCCGGTGCGCGGGGGGCTGTGGGCCGGAGGCCGGTCCCGGTGCGGGGAGGCTGGTGCCGGTGGGCGGGAGACTAGTGCCGGAGCGGGGGCGTGACGGTGGCGGTGCCGATCATCGAGTTCGAGGACGTCCACAAGGACTTCGTCGTCCACCGCAAGGCGGGGCGCCTGCGACGCGAGCGCACCGTCGTGCGCGCCGTCGACGGGCTCTCCTTCGCCGTCGAGCGCGGCGCGATCGTCGGGTACATCGGTCCGAACGGCGCGGGGAAGTCGACCACGGTCAAGCTGCTCACAGGCATCCTCGTGCCCTCCGCGGGGCGGGTGTCCGTCGCCGGGCTCATCCCCGCGAAGCAGCGCATCACGCTCGCGAGACGGATCGGCGCCATGTTCGGCCAGCGCGTGCAGCTCTGGTGGGATCTGCCGCTCATCGACTCGTTCGACCTGCTGCGCCACATCTACCGGATCCCCGAGGAGCGCTACCGCCAGAACCTGACCGAGTTCCGTGAGCTGCTCGAGCTCGACCCGTTCCTGCGGACGCCGGTGCGGCAGCTCTCGCTCGGCCAGCGCATCCGCGGCGAGGTCGTCGCGGCGATGCTGCACGACCCCGAGGTGGTCTTCCTCGACGAGCCGACCATCGGCCTGGACGTCGTGGCGAAGCAGCGAGTCCGCGAGTTCCTGACGGCGGCGAACCGCGAGCGTGGTGTGACCGTGATGCTGACCACGCACGACCTCGCGGACATCGAGCGCCTCTGCTCCCGGATCCTCATCCTCGACCGCGGCCGGCTCGTGTACGACGGCGGGCTGGAAGCTCTGAAGGCGCGCTACGGCGGTGAGCGCACGCTCGTCGTGGATCTCGAGGAGTCGGGCCCCGCGCTGCGCGTCACTGACGCGCGGGTCACGCGCGTTGACGGTCCCCGGCAGTGGATCGCCTTCGACCGCGAGCGCACGAACGCTGCGCGGCTCGCGGCTGAGGTGGCCTCACAGGCAGCCTTGCGGGACCTGACCGTCGAGGAGCCGGACATCGAGGATGTGGTGCGGCGGATCTACGCGGAGCGTCAGGTCGGTCGCACGTAACGCACACTCTCGCTTCCAGTCGCCGCCCGGCCGCTGTGACCACGCTGCAGGTCGCCTCGCGCAGCGCAGGCTCGCGTGCCGTGCACGCATCCACGCGCGGGGGTCAGGCTTCGAGCGCCGTGAGTGCGGCGATGTCGCCGAGATCCTGCGGCCGCCCGGCGGCCTGCTTCATCCGGATGAGGTCGTCGAGACCGGCGATGCGGATCTCGAACCCGCCAAGGTCTACGGCCAGCGATCGAGCGTTGAGCTCCTTGTAGGCTGGCGCTCCCGGCACCTCACCGAACACATCGAGGCCGCCGGCATCCGTCTCGAGCGTGAAGTTCGCACCGCTCTCAAGTGTCTTGGGGTCGTACACGTCGATGTCAAGCAGATGTGCGTCGACGCCCGAGAGGCGGGCCTGCATCTCGCGCAGTGCGGCTGCCAGTCGCTTGAAGTTGGCGGACTCGGGCGAGGGAACGAGATCGACGTCGCGGGTATTACGCGTGTGGCCGTGGGCGATGACCGCGATCCCGCCGATGACAACGTAGTTCACGCGGTGGCGCGCGAGGCACTGGAAGATGTGGCGCGGATCCGATGACGTGATCACGGGCCGTGCGCTCATCGGCGAGCGAGTCTC
The DNA here is from genome assembly GCA_013695575.1 of Chloroflexota bacterium. Classification (GTDB taxonomy): domain Bacteria; phylum Chloroflexota; class Limnocylindria; order P2-11E; family P2-11E; genus JACDAF01. Next base: position 6,535 of record JACDAF010000017.1, read on the forward strand.
GCCGCCGCGCCGACGGCCGAGTTGAGCCGCATCCAAGCGAAGGCACGTTCGAGGCGCTGCGCCGGCGTCAGCGCACGTTCCGCATGCAGGTGCGCGAGGTCGTAGTCGCCGCGCATGGGACGGGCGTCCAGCTCGAGATCTTCGCCCATCACCTGCAGCAATCTGCGGAGGGTTTCGGCGGTCGGCGAGCGGCCGCCGGTCTCCAGCCGGCTGATCGCCGTTTGCGTCGTCCCCGCCCGGCGCGCGAGTGTTGCCTGCGTCAGTCCGCGGCGAGCTCGCACCGTGCGAATGAGGTGATCGGGCTCCATACCCATGAGCATATCCGATCGGCTATGCCTCGAAGCGCAGCGCAACTGGCGGAAGACGCCACGTTCGAGACGAAGTCCTGGCAGGGGAGTCCCCCCACGATGTGCGGGTCGGCGAAGGGGAGGCGCTCGGGTCGAGGCCTGCGGCAGCCGAAGCTCAGGCCGGCGCGCTGACGAGGATCCCCGTGTACCGGCCGGGAACGAGCACCGTGGCCCACGGCGCCAGCGCCGCGACGCGATCCACGAACCTGCCCGCCGACCCGGCGTTGTGCGCGAAGAGCTCGTAGTGCATCGGCACGGCGATCGGTATCCCGGCGTCCCGGACGAGCTCCGCCGCCTCGTCGGCGCTGAGGTTGCCGACGAGGTCACGCGCCTCGCGTTGCGCATCGCGTCCGTTCACCGGGAGCAGCGCGACATCGATCGCCAGCGCGCGCAGACGCTCCGCCATGCCGTCGTAGCGGATCGTGTCGCCAGCGTGATAGATGCGCACGCCATCGAGCGCGATGACGTACCCCAGGTAGCGATGCTCGCCCTCTGTTAGGCCGAACGTGTACGCGTCGGCGACGTGGACCCCGTGACAGGCCGGCACGGGCATGATCGTCGCGGCGCCGAGCTCGATGGCCGTCCCTGGGGCGGCGCCGATGACGCGGCCCGCCCCCGCGGCCTCGGCCGTCCGCTCGACCAGCGGCTCGGGCACGACGAAGCGGGCGCCCCTCGCGGCCGCTGCGATCGCCGGAATGCTCGGCAGGTCGAGATGGTCGCGGTGCTCGTGGGTGGCGAGCACGAGGTCGGCGAAGCCAAGCTCCTCCGCCGCGAGCGGTGCCGGCTGCGTCCGGTCGGGACGCGCGGACAGGAACGCGTCGACGACGACGGCCATCGTCGTCCCGCGAATGACGAACCCGGCCTGTCCGAGCCAGAAGAGCCAGACCGAGCCGGACGTCGGCCGGCTCCCGGCGATCCGTCCGGCATAGCCGCTCACTCGCGCACGCGGAAGACCATCTGCGTCGGGCTCACGAAACGGAGCGCCACGACGAGCATCGTGAGCGTCGTGAGCATGTACACCACCGCCAGCGCATCGACTGCCTGGGCCGGGCGGATCCCGGCGCCGAACAGGGCCGTGTACAGGGCGACGACGAGGGTCTGGGTGTCCGCGCCCGAGACGAGGAAGGTCAGCTCGAACATCCCCATCGTCCGCACCACGACGAGCAGCGCCGCCGTCAGGATGCCCGGCACGAGGAGCGGGAAGAGCACGCGCCGGAAGACCTGCAGCGGGGAGGCGCCGAGCGTGCGCGCGGCCCGCTCCACGTTCGGGTCGAGCTGCTCGATGAACGGCGTCATGACCAGGATGACGAACGGCAGCGCGGGGACGAGGTTGATCAGGATGACCCCCGGGAGCGTCGCGGCGAGCTGCGTGCGGTAGAGCTGCGAGGCCAGCGGGATCCCGTACGTGAGCGGCGGCATGAGCATCGGGAGCAGATAGAGGGCGAGGAGCACGCGCTTGCCGCGGAACTGCGCCCGGGCCAGGACGTACGCGGCTGGTACGCCCATGAGGCACGCGAGCACGGCGACCGCGAGCGTGACGACGATGGTGAAGCGGAGCACGTCGACCATGGCGAACTGCGAGTCGGCGTAGCCATACCACCTGGTGGTGAAGCCGCTCGGCCACCACCCGCCGAACCAGGTCTGCGCGAAGGAGTTCACCACGACGGTCGCCATCGCCGCGAAGAGGTTGATGAAGAAGACGCCCAGCACCACGGCGAAGAGCACGCGCAGGGCGGTCTCGAGCGGCCCCGCCGGCCGGGTGCCGCTCATCCCTTGCCACCGCGTGCGGGGCCCGCGTAGAGGCGGGCGCGCAGCGCGAACACGAGGCCGATGAGCGCGAGCTGCAGGGCGCCCATGACGAGCGCGATCGCCGAGCCCGCCGAGAAGTCGAACCGCTCGTAGGCGGCCTGGAACGCCGCGATCGAGAGGACCCGCGTCGAGCCGCCGGGCTCCCCAAGCAGCACCGCCGAGGGGAAGACGCCGAACGCGAGGACGAACGTCAAGGCGAACGCGGTCGCGATCCCCGGTGCCATGAGCGGCAGGAGGACCCGGCGGAAGGTCTGCCACCGTCCGGCGCCGAGCATGTGCGCGGCGCGCTCGAGAGCGGGGTCGATCCCCGAGACGTACCCGAGCATGAGCAGGAAGGCGAACGGGAAGGCGGTGAGCATGATCGCCAGCAGGACCGCCCCGTACGTGTGCAGCAGGCGGACCGGCGCATCGATGAGGTGCAGCGACTCCAGCGTCCGGTTGAACCAGCCCACCGGGCCGAAGTAGAAGAGCATCGCGTCGGCGATGAAGACCGGACCCAGGGTCACCGGCACGACGAGCAGCGCGGTGAGCACACGCTCGCCGCGCAGCCCGTGCCGCATCCGATACGCGAGCGGGACCGCGAGCAGGACGCAGAGGAGCGCCGCCGGCAACGCCAGCGCGAAGGTGTTGCCGATCGACGCGCGCTGGAACTCGTCGCCGAAGAACGCCGCGTAGTTCGCTAGCGGCCCGCCGGTGCGTGGCGTGACGCTCAGGAAGAGGCCGTAGCCGAACGGGTAGACGAACGCGAGCGCCAGGAAGAGCACCGCAGGCAGCGACAGCACGAGGCCCTGGCGGGCGCTCACGGTCGCGCCTCGCCCTCGGCCGGGTACACGAGCAGACGATGCGGCGCGACGTCGAGCGAGATCAGGTCGCCTGGCGACAGTGGCCCGGACGAGACCGCGTAGAGGCG
>JACDAF010000024.1 GCA_013695575.1 Chloroflexota bacterium
CGTGGGGCAGCTCGGCCGCGGTGACCATTTGCTCGGTCCGGTCGAGCGGCCCGAGCGCGAAGTGCGTGTCGGAGCCGACGGAGAAGCGCGCTCCGGCTCGTCGCGCGCGGACCAGAAACTCCGTGTGGGGTACCCCGTAGGACTCATTGATCTCGATCGCGACGTCGTTGCCCACGCAGAGCTCGATGAGGCGCTCCTGCCACTCGATCGGGTAGGAGCTCTCGGGATCGCCGAGCGCCTGGAGCGGCGTGAAGGTGGGGTGACCCAGGATGTCGATCCCGACATCGAGCACTCCGTCGCGGACGACCTCGAGGGTGCGCTCGAGCACGCGGCGGCGGAGCGACTCGTCTCTTGACCAGCGGTCGTGCTCTGGGAACGGCCGGCCGCCGAGCCTTCCCTTGAGGTACTGGCCGGCGACGTCGTAACCGATGTGGACGCCCTCGACCTCGATCTGGTGGACGGCGCCGATGAGGTAGTGGAGCGAGCGGCGGGTGCTCGCGAGCAGCGGCGGCGCCACGCCGAGGTCGTACTCGAGGCCCACGCGCAGTCCGAGCATCGTGGCGTCATCGAGGTAGCGGAGCACGTCATCGTCGTCGCGCATCTTCTCCCGCCACGGGTAGTGGTCGGAAACGCCGTGCGGGCGCACTGCGACGGTCTTCGCCCGGTCCGCGAGGCTGACCGTCCCGTCCGACCGCTGGCTGTGGATGTGGTGATCGAAGAGCTTCAGGCTCACTCGACGGGCTCCGGGTGTCCTGACCAGGCAGCCTCGACCATCGTCCAGAGCACCCCCGATACGAGGGTGTGCCCGCCGAGCAGCAGCGGGATGCGCGCGTCGCGCGCGGCAGCCGTGAACGCACGAAGCTCGGGTCCGGCGCCGTCCGCGTCGAAGAGATCCGACGCGAAGCGCTCCGGCGCACCCGGCCGCCAGGCCAGATGCGCGAACAGGACGCGCGAGTCGAAGAGCATCCCGTCCCCGAGCTCGGCCACGCGCTCGAAGAATCCGACGGGTCCGGTGTGCTGGTACAGGAACCCAAGTGCCGTGCGGGCAGATCCGTCGAGGTCTCGTCCGGCGGCCTGCATGCCTCGCTCCTCCGCGAGCATCCGGACACGGCAGGCGGTCTGCGACTCGAGGTAGGTCCACACCGGCGCGCCGACGCGGCCCGCAACGAGCAGCTCCCGCTCCGCGGTCGTGATGAGCTGCATGAGCGACTCGATGCGCAGGCCGAGCTCGTCCTCCCACGTCGGGATCCCGAGCAGATCGGCAGGGCAGGCGGGATGACGGACGAGCACGGTGGCGTCAGCCGGCGTGTCGACATCGAGGAGGGTCGCGGCGGAGCGCGCCAGCTGCCGCGAGCGCAGCCCCGCCTGCTGGTGGAGCAATCGCGGCAAGGGGTTATCGGTGGCCGGCAGCGCGATCGCGTCCAGGGCGCTCGCGGGTGTGAAGGCGACGAGGTCAGCGGAGTAGTAGTTGTTCGAGAGGACGAGCGCCTCATCACCCTCGAGCTCCTCGCGCATCAGGTGGAGGGCGTCGACCGTGAGGAGCGCGCCCGCACCCGCACCGATGGCGCAGATGCGCTGGAGGCCCCGCGCCCGCACGAGTGCCGCGAGCTCCTCACCCAGGTGGAACGGCTCGGTCCGCTCCGCCACGGTCTCCGCACCCGCGGCGCGGAAGGCGCCGACCGCCTCGCCGTCGCGCGTCACGGCGATCAGGGGCGCGAAACCGGCCTCGCCCGCGCGACGCAGGACCGACGCCGCGATCGCGATGCGGGCGGCATCGAGGCGCAGCTCGAGATCGCCCGTCCCGGCGCGGCCGAAGAACGCAACGAAGGCGGTCACGCGCTGCTGACGCTAGCGCACGCCGGACGAACGGAGCTCGAACCGCAGCAGCGCGCCGACCACGAGCGCGCTGAGCACGGCACCGACCGCCGCGCGGAGGCCGCCACCGGGTAGGTCGCCGAGCACCGCCAGCCACTGCGGATCGCTCCAGTCGAAGAGCCGCTCGGGGGCGAAGTTGACGTTCTGCGGGCGCATGTCCCAGCGCTCGTTGCTGTAGACGAGGGCCGCCGCGTTGAAGAGCAGGAGCGACCAGGCGGCGCCGATCCCGAACGCGATCCGCGCGGCGCGTGCGACGAGCACTCCCTGACCGATCCCCCAGGCGAGCGCCGCGAAGAGCACGGGGGTCAGATCGTCTAGGAAGCGCTGACCGAACACGCGTCCTCCCCACCACTCCGCATACGTCGCGTAGAGCACGAGCGTCGCGACCCAGACGATCGAGAGGCCACGCAACCGCGAGGCCACGGGACCGGGCCGGCGCCAGGCGAGCCCGAGGGCCACCAAGGCGAACAGGAGGTACGGCGCGTACACGAGCAGGCCCCGGCTCGGGGAGAGCAGCAGTCCGTACAGGCCGACCGCGACGTTCGTGTCGAACGGCTTCGGGCCGTAGCCTTGCTCGAGCGGGTTCCCGAAGGCGATGGCGTTCCAGGCGAGGAGCGGGAGGGTGCCCACGAGCAATCCGGCGATGGTGCGGGCCGCGCGCCGGGACTCGACGCCGATCCCGAACCCGAGACGCCGCGCCCCGAGGCCACCGATGCCCAGCGAGGCGAGAGCAGTCGTCTGCCGCACGACGGTCCCGAGCCCGAGCGCGACGCCGGCGAGGAGCTCGCGCGCTGGCGACACCGGCGTCGAGCGCAGCACGAGCCAGAGCGCGCCGCTTACGGCAAGATGCACACCCGGGTGCTGCCAGAGAGCTTGCGACGACACGGTGCGTACGCTCGTGCCGAGCACGTACAGGAGGATGAGCCCGAGGGCGCAGCGGGCGGAGACGAACCGCCGAATGACCGACCAGAGCAGCAGAGTCGCGAACGCCTCGATGACGGCGGCGGCGAGATGCCCCACTCGGATCGCGATCGTCAGATCCTCCGGGACCGGCTGCAGCAGGACCGCGGGAAGGAAGAACGGGAGCGCGAGCAGTCCGATCCCCGGCGGGAATATCGAGCACACGCGGTCATCCGGTCCGGGGGCGGGAGGCCCGCCGATGGCGCGCACCGCCTTGGGCGGTTCGGTCGCCGTCGAGTCCCCGCAGGCCCGGAAGAAGTACGCCTCGCGGTCGAGACCTGGGCCGAGGCCGAGCAGACCCCCCGGCGAGCCAGGTGGATACCGCCACGTGAATTCGTCGTAGTCGACATCACGCTCATGCACGATCGTCCACGACAGCAGCGCGTTGGGGACGACGTCCGGCGACCAAATCTCGTTCAGGTTCGCGAACGAGAGGACGACGAGGAGCACTCCGCGCACGACCCAGGCTCGCCGTCGCGTGCTTACGAGTTGCGGCAGCTCGCCGGGCACGATGCTAGTGGTGTGTCCCGGAAACGGCTTGCTGATTCATCGACACGCCACTAGGCGTCGCTCGCGATGACGTACGCACGGACCGAACGCGCGCCACAGGCGCGAGCGGCTGCGGCGGCAGACCGGAGCGTCGCGCCGGTGGTCGCGACGTCGTCGACCAGCGCGACGCGCAGACCGCGCAGCGAGTCCGCGACCCCGACGAAGGCCCCGCCGAGGTTGCGGGCGCGCTCGGCGCGGTCGAGCACCACCTGCGGGTCGGTGCGGCGGATCCGATGCAGCGCCGGCAGCAGGGACAGCGCGCCGGACGACGCCACGCGCTCGGCGAGGAGAAGCGCCTGGTCGTACCCCCGCTCGCGGAGTCGGTCGCGATGGAGTGGCACCACGATGACCGCGTCCAGCAACGTCCCCGTCGCGAGATCGCCGGCGACGAGACGGGCGACCAGCGCGCCGAGCTCGTTCGAGAGCGCGTGCTCGCCGCCGTACTTGAACGCGTGGATCGCCTCCCGCAGCGGACCGGCGAACGTGCCGGCGGCCCGGCCGCGCAGGCTCGGCCCGAGCGCGAGTGCCTCGGGCTCGCACGCGTCGCGGCACGACGAGCAGAGCCAGTCCCCCGGTGCCCGGCAGCCCGCGCAGCGCCGTGGCAGGACGACGTCGCTGAGCGTGCGCACCCTCCTAGACGGCTCTGTCGGTCGGCACACGAGCCGTCGTCGGCCGTCAGCGTATGCGAGCATCCGCCGCAGCCTCCACTGGCTCGTAGGTAAGTTCGTCACCCACTTGCGTCCGGGTGCGGACGATCGTCCCGACGGGCAGCTCGATCACCTCCTCGGCCCCGTGAGCGGCGACCGCGAGGGTCCACGGGCGCAGATCTGGCCGCGCCTTCACGACGCGGCGGCCTCGGTCGACGAACACCGCGTCGATCGCGAAGCGCATGAACAACGTGGTGATCGCGTTCGTTCGCGTGATGCGCAGCCCGTGGCCGGCCTGTAGGGACGATCGCCCGATCAGACCCATCCCCCGGGCGAGCGGATCCTCGGCGGAGCGGCACAGCGTGGCGAGGGTGGTCGCGCGCGTGCGATTGAAGACGTGAAGCTGGCGTCGGTCTCCCGAGATGTGTTTCACGCGCCCGCGACGTCGAGGAGGAGAGCCACAAGACCTCCGGCACCGAGTGCCACTCCGTAGGGGATGGAGCTCTTCAGGACGGTCCTCACCCCTCCGCGCTGCGGCTGCTCCGGCGGGATCAGCCGGCGGCTGACGATGAGCACGATCGCGAGCAGACCGCCGAGGAGGCTGCCGTAGAGGCCGGCCGCGAGGAGAAATGACGTCCCGCGGAGTGCGCCGACCGCCATGAGGAGCTTCACGTCGCCGGCCTTCATCCAGCCGAGCGCATACATCGGGTAGCACAGGAAAAATGCGGCGCCAGTGGCCACCACGTGATCCAGCAGCCCACCCAGGCCCGGGACTCCCCAGCCGGCGAACGCGGCCAGCGCGAGGCCGATGAGGATGCCCGGGAGGGTCAGGTAGTTGGGGATCCGGGTCCACCGCCAATCCGTGACGATCGCGGCGACGAGAAAGGCGGTGAGAAGGCCGTTCTGCGCGAGGCGAAGCGTGTCGATCAGACCTCCCCCTTCATCCCCGAGATGTGCGCGGAGCTATTCCGGTCGTTGGGAGTGGCGGTGCGCCCGGCCAGGTGAGATTGTTGCCGAGTCGCCCACTCCGGTGGGACACGAGGAGAGGTCATCCCCGTGCACCGGGCGCAGGGGCAGAGTCGCTGGGTGCCCAGGAGGTGTGAGCCATGACGATGCCGTCCTCTGGCACGCGAACGGGGTTTTGGCCGAGGACCGTCGCGCTCGCCGTCGACGTGACGGTGCTCATCGCCGCCGACCTCCTCCTGACACGGGCGCTGTTCGACGCTGACGCTGCGCGGGCGCAGGCGCTGGCGACGCTGCTCGGGCTGGGCTATTTCGTGCATTTCTGGAGCGCTGCGGGCGGCGGGCAGACGCTCGGCATGAAGCTGCTAAATCTCCGGGTCGTGACGACCGATCGCACACCACTCAGCGTGACGGGCGCGATCACCCGGTACGTCGGCCTGATCATCTCGTGCATGGCGCTGTTCATCGGCGTCATCTGGGTCGCCTTCGACGCGCAGAAGCAGGGGTGGCACGACAAGATCGCGGGGACGCTCGTGGTGAAGGCCTGAGCACCACTCCAGAAGAGCCCGGGCGTCGCCCGACCGACCTGCAGGCCCGGACGGCGCCGGCGCAGATGAAGCCGGCGCCGCGCTTGGGGCAGGCGTGGATCGGCACCTCCGGCTGGGTGTACCCGCACTGGAAGGGGCGGTTCTACCCGGCGAACCTTCCCGCGACACGCTGGCTCGCCCACTACGCGTCGATCTTCGACACCGTCGAGCTCAACAACCCGTTCTACCGACAGCCTTCGCGTGAGATGTTCGAGCGCTGGCGCGGCAGGGTCCCCGAGCACTTCGTGTACTCCGTGAAGCTGAACCGCTTCCTCACCCACATCAAGCGCCTGAACATCGAGCAGGACAGCGTCGAGCGGAGCTACGGATCGATGGCAGGGCTTGGTCCAAAGCTCGGCGTGGTGCTCGCGCAGCTCCCGCCGAAGATGAGGTTCGACGCCGAGCGCGTGGGTCGCTTCTTCCGCATGGTCGCGCGGCGGCGGCGGCGTCACGCGCTCGAGCCCCGCGACGAGTCGTGGTTCACAGAGGAGTCGCTCGCGCTGCTGCGCAGGCGCAAGGTCGCGCTGTGCATCCAGGACAGCGCGAAGTGGTCCACCAGGCTGGACGTCGTCACGGCAGGCTTCGTGTACCTGCGGTTCCACGGGCCGGAGGCGCTGTATGGCTCGGGATACTCGGACGCGCAGCTGCGCGTCTGGGCCATGCGCATCCGCGGGTGGATCGAGCGGGGGCTCGACGTATACGCGTATTTCAACAACGACGTGCCCGACCACGCACCGAGAGATGCGCAGCGCCTGCGCGAGCTCATCGGCGGTCCCGCGGCACGCGCGATCCCAGGTCGGCTCGAGGACGTCGACCACACGCCCGGCCCGTGGATGCGCGAGCGCGGCTAGCGTGTGGGTGACCGTCCGCTCAGCGGAGCAGCGACAGGAGTGGCGGGCCGAGGAACACGATCAGCAGCGCCGGCAGCACGCAGAACGTGAGCGGAAACAGCATGTGGATGGGGAGGCGGCGCGCGTGGGCCTCGGCGCGGCGGCGCTCCGTTTCACGGAGCGCGTCCGCCTGGGCCACGAGGAGCTCCGCGAGCGGAGCGCCGAGGCGGGTTGCCGCACTCACCAGCCCGCTGACACGCGCCTCAGCGGGACCGGACGCGGCGAACGCCTTGAAGGCCTGCGAGCGTCCGCGACCAAGTGTCAGATCCGCGAGCAGCCTCCGCGCCTCGGGCAGCCGCGCGAGTCGCGGCGCGCGGCCGACGAGCGCGCGGAGTGACTGCTCGAAGGTGAGCCCAGCGTCAAGGCCGATGACCACGGCGTCCACCAGGGATGCGAGCTGGTGCTTCTCCGCCGGCGTCCTCACGATGCGCGCAAGCCACACGCCGCCCGCGATCTCGAGGATCACTGCCAGCGCGAGCAGGCCGAGTCCCTTCTCGATCAGCGTGCGCCCGTAGCTCGGCATCAGCAGCGTGAACAGCGCCCCGCCGAGTGGTGCCAACGCGACGAGGACGATGGCGGATACCCGCCCCTGTGCGGTCAAGGCGGCATGCTCCTCCTCGAGCGCGTGCCTGCCGCGCAGCAACGCCGCGACGCGCTCGAGCCTGCGGCGCACCGGACCACCGGCGCGGTGGAAGGAGAGCAGGACGATCTGGATACCGGCGAGGTCCTGAGCGGGCACGGCGGACGCGAACTCAGCGAGCGCGGCGTCGAGCGGCGCCCCCAGGCGCAGGCTCGCGGCCGCGCGTCGGCAGCGCTCGTCGAGAGGGCGAGCCAGGGTCGGCGCGATCTCGGCCAGTGCGAGCTCGAGCGACAGGCCCGCGCCGAGGGCGGCCCCGAGCGAATCGACGAAGCCGGGCAGCGCGAGCCGCGCGGCGCGAGCGTTGCGCCGCTCGCCGAACCGGGCGCGCGCATCGAACGGCATGAGCGCCATCGCAGCGAGCGCGATGACGAGCAGCCAGATCACTCGAGGTGGACGATGCGCAGCCGGTACGTCTCAGCGTCCTCCGGATCGAGCTCCGCGATCTCCACGATCCTCCGTGTGCCGGACGGGTCGCGCTCCTGATGGACGAC
>JACDAF010000030.1 GCA_013695575.1 Chloroflexota bacterium
CGTGCTGCGGGTCATAGAGCGCCGCGTCCATGTACTCGGCGAAGGTGATGGCCCCGCGCGCGCGGATGCGCGCGATGAGCTCGTCGAAAAGCCCGGACATCCGCGCGAGGGTACCGCGCTGGCTAGCCGACGATGGCCCGCCGAAGACGCCAGGTCGCGAGCGGCAGCAGGGCCGCGGAGAAGCCGAGGAGCACCAGGAGCTGCGGGAGGATCGCGGCAGTGTCCGCACCTTTCGCCATCAGCGCAAGCATCGCGTCCATGGCCCACGCGTGCGGTGTGAGATGGCCGATCTGGCGCATCAGCGGAGGCACGATCTCGAGCGGCCACATGCAGCCACCGAGCATGCCGAGCGCGATCCCGACCGGCGGCCCGATGGACCCCGCCTGGTCAGGCGTCCGGAAGATCGTGCCGAAGAGCATGGCGACCGCGGTCGAGACGAGGCCGAAGGCGATGACGAGCAACCCGACGCCGAGCGGGTCGCCGAAGCGCACGCCAAAGACGGCCGTCCCGACGACGAAGATGAAGAGCCCCTGAAAGAGCGCGATCGCGAGGCGCCCGAGGGCCTCGCCCGCGAGGACGGTCCCGGCCGTCGTCGGTGTGCCGAGCATCCGGCGCGAGACGCCAAGCTGGCGCGCGAGGATGAGATCCGACGCGCCGGCCATCGACGTGATGAACATGAAGAGGATGAGGTTCGCACCGGCCGGGTAGTCGAACCCGCGCGGGACCGAGCGTGCCGCGGTCACCGTCTCCGCGGCGACGCTCACCGCTGGCGCGCCCGCGGCAGCGGAGGCGCGCTCGTACGCCGCATCGAAGGGAATGCCCGTGCGCGTCACCGCGAACGCCGCTGCGCGCACGCGCGCCCCCTGCTCGGCGACCGCGGCGGCGATCGAGGTGCGGAGCCCCGCTGGCGCGGAGGCCGTCGGGTTGGAGAGGTACTCGACCTCGGCGCTGCGGCCCGCGCGCAGCTCGGCGTCGTATCCGTTGGGGATGACGACGCCTCCGAGCACGTAGCCGCGTCGGACGGCGGCCCGCAGCTCGGCGGCGTCCTGATAGGTCCGCGTTTCGACGGACGCACTCGCGTCGATTCGTTCCCCAAGTTCGCGCGCGAGCGCGCCACGGTCCTCGTTCGCGAGGCCGACAAGGAGGGTCGAGCCGCCAGCGCCACCCGCTCCGAAGGCGGTCAGGCCGATCGCCGTCGTGATGAGGACCGGCAGCACGATGACGAAGAAGAGGCCCACTCGATCGCGGAACAGGCGGCGCAGGCTGACGCCCGCGATCGCGAGCGCCTTGGCGGCGCTCACCCGCCGACCGCCTGCCGGGCGCGGAACACGGCGATGCCGCCGCAGATGACCGCGAACGCGAGGATCCCGGCGAGGTACGGCAGCACGGTCATGATGCCGCCGCCGTCGGCGACGAGATCGCCAAGGGCGCGGAGCGCCAGCCCGTTCGGCGTGGCGAGGGCGAGTGTCCGCATCGCCTCGGGGGCGCTCTGGAGGGGAACGAAGTTCCCGCCGAGGAGGGCCATGCCCATTGTCACGATCGAGGCGAGCCCTTCGGCCTGGCCGGCGGTGCGCGCCTGCGACGCGGCAAGTGCGGTGACGCCCATCGCGGCGAGCACGATCGAGACGGCGATGGCCGCCACCGCGACAGGATCGCCCCATGAGGCGCCGAGGAGCAGCGTGGTCGCGACGATCATCGTGCCGAGGCTCGTGAGCCCGAGGAGGAAGGTGCCGAGCGACTTGCCGAGGATGATCGATTCGCGCCGGATCGGTGCGGCGAGCAGACGCTGGAGCGTCCCAGAGCGGCGCTCGTTCAAGATGCCGATCGCGCCGTACTGCACAGTGAAGAACAGGAAGAAGATCGCCATCGACGGGCCGAAGTAGCTCGCCGGCTTCACCTCTCGCCCCCCGGCGTTGCCGTCGACCAGGCGCAGCGGTGTGCCGGCTGCTGCGGCGTCCGCCGCGATCGCACGGATGCGGACCGGATCGGGCGGGACGCCCGCCGCCCCGGAGGCGATGGCCGTCCCGATGGAAAGCCGCGTCGCGTCGAGGTCCGCCGCGAACGATCGCGTGATCGCCTCAGCGACCTCCGCGCCGATCCGACTCTCGACGCTCCGGAGCACCTCGATGCGTGCCCCGGTGCCCGCCTGCGCCGCCGCGCTGAGTCCGGAAGGAAAGACGATCGCGGCACCGGCCTGGCCCACCGCGATGAGACGGCGCGCCTCGGCAACATCGGCGACCTCCTTGAGCGTCACGGCCTCACGCAAGCCGGGCGCGTTTCGGAGACCATCGAGGAACCCCCGCGTGACATCGCCCTTGTCGAGGTCGACCACCGCGAAGGTCGCCCGGAACGACCCGCTCCCGCCGAGGGCGAAGCTCACGATCGTGGCGATGACAAGGGGCGCGGCGAACGCGACGATGAGCGCGCTCCGATCGCGCAGGCGCTGGCGCAGATCCTTCGCGGCGATGAGGAACGCCGGCCGGACGAGGCTCAGTCCCGGAGCGCCTTTCCCGTGAGATGCAGGAAGACCGCCTCGAGGTCCGGCTCGACGACCTCGACCGAAGTGAGCGCCGCGCCCGAGCGGTCCGCGGCGTCCACGATCCGCGGCAGGATGCCGCGGCCGCCCTGACACACGAGGACGATGCCGTCACCGGCGACCGTCGCCGATTCGACGCCGCCGACGGTGCGGAGCGCGGCGGCGAGTGCCTGGAGATCTCCGGTCGCCGAGACCTGCACGCGGTCCCGCTCGCCGATCTTCGCGACGAGCTCGCGCCGGCTACCTTCCGCGATGATCTTGCCTTCGTCGATGATCCCGACCCGATCGCACAGACGCTCGGCTTCCTCCATGTAATGGGTCGTGTAGAGGAGCGCGAGGCCGGATCGCTTCATCGTCTCGACTGTCTCGAAGATCGCGTTGCGCGTCTGCGGGTCCACGCCGACCGTGGGCTCGTCGAGCACGAGGACCTTGGGCTCGTGCAAGAGCGCTGCACCGATGTTCAGTCGCCGCTTCATGCGCCGGAGAAGTCGCTCACTCGGTCCTTCGCGCGGTCGGAGAGGCCGACGATGTCGAGCACCTTGGTAGCCCGATCGCGTAGCTGCGGCCCGCCGAGGCCGTACAGCTTGCCCCAGAAGTCGAGGTTCTCGCGAGCGGAAAGGTCGGGGTACAGCGCGAGATCCTGCGGGACGTACCCGACGAACGATTTCGCCTCGACCGCGTCTCCGTCCATCCGGCGTCCGGCGACCGTGACGGTGCCACCGTCGCGCGAGAGCAGGCCGCAGACCATCGAGATCGCGGTCGTCTTGCCGGCGCCGTTCGGCCCAAGGAGTCCGTACGCCTCACCCGCGGCAACGGTGAAGGACACGCCGTCGACGGCGACACGGTCGCCGTAGCGCTTCCGCAGGTCGGCTGCGACGACGATGGGCTCCGGCATGCCGAGGTCACGCACGCCAGGGCGGCGGGCCAGGTGGACGCACCTCGGGCGGGCGGGCCGGCGAGCGGTGCGTCTCGGCGTCGGTCGGGATGTGCTCGGAGGGCCTCCAGGTTCGCGCGGCCGCCAGCTCTTCCTTGGCGAGGACCGTCACTCCGAAGCGCTGATAGGTCGAGAGCTCGAAGTTCGGCGTCTCGCCGAGGGCACCGTGCGGGCACACCTCGACGCAGTCACCGCAGTAGATGCAGCGCACGATGTCGAGCTCATACGTCTGCAGGTCGCGCTCGCGCATCATGAGCGCCCCGGTCGGGCATGTTTCCGCGCACGCGCCGCACGACACGCAATCCGTGTAGGACAGCGACACGTTCCAGGGGGTCGTGACGATCGAGTCGTAGCCGCCGCCCATGAGGCCGTAGCAGTTCGCGCCGATGACGTCGCGGCAGATGCGCACGCATTGCGTGCAGTTGATGCACTTGTTCAGATCACGAAGGATGAAATCGTGCGAGAAGTCGTACTCGTAGTCGTGGTAGTCGACCGGCTCCGCGCGGTGGAAGCGGTTGTTCGTCAGGCCGTGCTCGAGGGAGAGGCGCTGCAGGTCACAGCGGCCGGCATCCGGGCAGACGCACTGCAGGCAGCGCGCCGCCTCCTTTTCCGCACCGCTCTTGTCATAGCCGAGCTCGATGAGCGCGAAGCTCTTGGCGCGCTCCTCGAAGGGCAGGAACGGCATGCGGACCTGCGGCTCCTCCGGCTTGTACGGAACGATGTCGATGAGCTCGGGGACCTGCTCCTCGGCGGCGATCTCCGCCGCGACCTCGGCCATGTCGGCACCTTCGAGGTAGCGCGTGATCGCCTTCGCGGCCAGCTTGCCCTGGCCGATGCACTGGATGACCGTCACAGCGCCCATCTGGACGTCGCCGCCGGCGAAAACGCCCGGGCGGTCGGTCATGAGCGCGCCGTTCGTGACGATCGTCTCGCGGCGCGTCTTGCGCAGGCCCGGGTCGCGTGCGTACCAGTCGAGGTCCGGCACCTGCCCGATCGCCGGGATGACCACGTCGCACTCGATGACGAACTCGCTGCCGGCTACCGGGACCGGCCTGCGGCGGCCGCTCGCGTCTGGTTCGCCGAGCTGCATGCGCTGGAACTCGATGCCGCCGACGCGGCCGCCCTGCTCGACGACGCGCACCGGGGCCGCGAAGAACTCGAGCTTGATGCCCTCGTGCTCCGCATCGTCGACCTCCGTGTAGTGGGCTCCCATCTCCTTGCGCGACCGCCGATAGACCACCGTTACGTCGGCACCGAGGCGGCGCGAGGTGCGCGCGCAGTCGAAGGTCGTGAACCCGCCGCCGATCACGACGACCCGTTGGCCTTGGCCGACCGGAACAGGCTCGCCGGAGGCGTTCATGCGAAGGTAGCTGATGGCTTCGATGACGCCCGGCAGGTCCTCGCCCGGGATGCGCAGCTCGTTGCTGGTCCAGGCGCCGATCCCAACGAACACGGCGTCATATCCCTGCGCTTGAAGGTCCTCGACCGAAAAGTCGCGGCCGAGCATCATCCCGCCCTTGAACTCGGCGCCGAGCTGCCAGACCGAGTTCAGCTCCCGGTCGAGCTTTACCTTCGGCAGGCGGTATTCGGGGATGCCGTAGCGGAGCATGCCCCCCTGCTTCTCCATCATGTCGAACACCGTGACGCCGTGTCCGTCGAGCGCCAGGTAGTAGGCCGCGGTCATGCCGGCCGGGCCCGCACCGATGACCGCGACACGCTTCCCGGTCGCCGTCTTCTTCGGGAACGGCGTCGGCGCCTCTTCCATCTCCAGCGCGAGCTCGCCCGTGTAGCCGTGACACTGGCGTATCGCGATCTCCTCCTCGACGAGGCCGCGGCGGCAGACCTCCTGGCACGGTGCCGGACAAACGAGGCCGAGCGCGTACGGGAAGGGCAGCACTTCCTTGACGAGACGCGCGGCCTCGACGTGCTGGCCCTTCGACATGAGATCGAGGTACCCGGGGATGTCGATGTGCGTCGGGCAGCCGACCTGACAGGGCGGCATGCAGTAGGCGTTGTGGTCCGAGAGGATGTACTCGAGATTCTGGCGGCGCATCGCGAACAGCCCGTCGCTCTTCGCGGT
Source organism: Chloroflexota bacterium (assembly GCA_013695575.1). Lineage (GTDB taxonomy): Bacteria > Chloroflexota > Limnocylindria > P2-11E > P2-11E > JACDAF01. Next base: position 5,551 of record JACDAF010000030.1, read on the forward strand.
GACCTTCATGCCGGGCTCGACCGCGAGGTGGCACGACGGCATCGGCCGCTCGATGCCCTCCACATCCACAAGGCACATGCGGCATGCCGCCGCGGGCGCAAGCCTCTCGTCGTCGCAGAGCGTCGGGACGTTCATGCCCGCGCGTTGCGCGGCCCGGAGGATCGTCTCGCCGACGACCGCCGTGACCTCCTGGCCATCGATCGTGATCGTTGTCGTCGGCTGGCCCGCGGGGATCTCGCCCTGGTGCGACACGGTCGGGATCTGGGCCTCGCTGGGCTGGACGTAGCGCTCGAGCAAGCTCATGGCTGCGCCATCATCTCGTATCGACGTGACCGTGTCGGCGTGCAGGTACCGGTCGGGCAGAGGCCGCGAAGATGGGCGCGATAGTCATCCGCGAACGCCGCCAGGCTCGACCGCAGAATGGCCGCCGAGGTGATCCCGAAGCCACACAGGGAGAACTCGGCAAGGTGGTCGCCGAGATCACCGAGCCACGGCAGGTCGTCCTCCCGGCCGAGCCCCGAGCTGATGCCCTCGAGGATCCCGTGCACCCGCTTGGTACCGACGCGGCAGGGCACGCAGATCGCGCAGCTCTCCCGTGCGAGGTAGGCGAAGAGCCGTCCCGCCTCGCCGACGATGCAGACGCCATCGCCCAGGGCCCGCACCTGCGCCGAGCCCATGTGCGTGCCGGCAGCGCGCAGATCGTCGAAGTCGAGCCTCACATCGAGACGCGATGCGGGGAGCAATCCACCGGTCGGGCCCCCGACGTGGACCGCCTTCAAGGCGCCGATCACGCCGCCCGCCACGCCGAGGATCCCCTGCAGGGTTGCCCCAAGCTCGACCTCGTACACGCCAGGCGCGCGCACCGAGCCGGTCACGGAGACCAGCTTCGTCGCGGGCTCGGCTCCCTCCGCGACGATGAACGGCAGCCAGGCCAGCGACTCCGCGCTCGCCACGACCGTCGGCCGGAGCCCGAGCCCTTGCGCTGCCGGGTAGGGCGGCCGCTGCCGCGCCATCGCCCGCTTCGACTCGAGCACCGCGAGGAGCGCGGTCTCCTCCCCGCCCATGAAGCC
>JACDAF010000043.1 GCA_013695575.1 Chloroflexota bacterium
CCCGACACCGACACCCCTCGTCGCCACAGCGCTACTGCCACCGGCCATCGCGCCGATCCTTGCGCCCGCCAGCACGGCAGTGGCCGCAACGGATACGGCTCCTCAGTCTGCCGTCGCGAGTGACCTCGCGGGCAACGTCGCAACCGTGCCGACGTCGCCGGATGTGAACTCCGTCTTGGGCAGCGAGGCAGCGCCGATCGCTGGCAGCGTGGCAGCGCCGATCGCAGCGAGCCCGGCGAGCCCCGTGAGTCGCCAGTCTGGCGCCAGTGGACTGCCGGCCACCTCGACCGCGGCCGGTGCCGAAGGGCTGGGCCTCGCCATCGTGGGGCTTGGCCTCGCGCTCCTGCGGCGCCGCCAGACCACTCGCTGACCGCTTCACGATCCAACCGACGAAGGGGCCCCGTTCGGGGGCCCCTTCTTTCGGCTGCGGCGGAGGCTGGCCCTACGTAGGCCTCGAAGGGGATGCAGCCAGCGTCCGCGCGGCCTCTGATCCACCCTCGTCGACAGCCGCGTGGCGCCGAACGCGCGGCGGCGCAACGCGGCTCAGGATGGCTCGCGCCTGCGTTCGAGGCAGTGCCCGTCGCTACAATTCGCGACGCGAGCGGGGTGTGGCCTAGCCTGGTTCAAGGCACCTGTCTGGGGGACAGGAGATTCGTGGGTTCAAATCCCACCACCCCGACAGCGTCGACCGACCCATGAGGACCCTCGCGGTCAGGTTCGCGCTGGAACGGGCCGCGGGTCGTCATCCGCCGGCTGCGGTGTCCTGGCCAGACGCGGGAGCCGGACCTGGAACGTGGTCCCCTGGCCGAGTGTGCTTTCCGCCCAGATACGGCCGCCGTGCCGGTCGACGATCTCCTTCGAGATGTATAGGCCGAGGCCCATGCCGCCGACGTCGCGTGCGCGACGGTCCGGCGATCGATAGAAGAGGCTGAAGACCGACCCAAGCTCCTCCTCGGGGATCCCGATGCCCTCGTCGGTGACGCTCAACGCCGCCTCATCGCCGTCGATCCCGACCACGATCGTCACCGCGCCGCCGTCCGGCGAGTACTTCACGGCATTCGCGATGAGATTGTTCAGGACCTGTTCGAGGTGATCGCGGTCGGCCACGATGCGGATGGGCTCGCCGTCCCGCAGCTGGATCGCGTGCCTAGATGTCGTGTTCTGCATGCGGTCGGCGACCTCGTGTGTGAGCTGAGCGAGATCCACGTCCTGATCGTGGAACTCGACGCGCCCGCTCTGGATGCGCGACACGTCGAGCAGCTCATCGATCAAACGCGCGAGCTTCGCCGTCTGCCGCTGCACGATGACAAGCTGATCCGCCACGATGTTCTGCTCGGCTTCCCAGGATTCCGCATCGGGCGGGCCGGTCGCGAGCCGCTTCCGGATACGGCGCAGGGCGACCTGCAGGAAACCTGACATGGCCGTGACCGGCGTCTTCAGCTCGTGGGAGGCGACGGACATGAATTGTGTCTTGAGGCGGTCGAGCTCCTGCAAGCGTCCGTACTGATCGCGCAGCTCGGCGGTCGCCTCGTCGACACGGCGCTGTAGGTCGCGGTTGAACCCTTCGATCGTCGCGTTCGCAGCCCGGAGCTCGGTCAGGCGCTCGCGCAGCTGCTGACCGAGACGCCTCCGCTCCAGTCCGCGGCTCACCGTGAGTCGCAGCTCCTCGACGTCGCACGGCTTCACCAGGTAGTCATACGCACCCTGGCGCATCGCTTTCACGGCCGAATCCAGCGATGCGTACCCCGTCAGGATGATGCAGATCGTCTCGATAGACGTGCGGCGCGCTTCGATGACGATCTGGATCCCGTCGCCATCCTCGAGCCGCAGATCCGAGAGCACGAGGTCGAACTCGCCAGCCTTCACAAGGGCGATCGCCTCCGCCACGCTCGAGGCGACCGTGACGTCGTGCCCGTCCATCTCGAGGATCGCCTGCATGGTGACCACGACGCTCTCCTCGTCGTCCACGATGAGCACGCGGTCACGCGTCATCGGTCGGGGGACCTCCGATCGGAAGGGTGATGCTGAAGGTCGTACCGACGCCGAGCCGGCTGCGTACCTGGAGGCTTCCCCCGTGGCTCTGGATCATGCCGTTCGACACCCACAGACCGAGTCCGGTCCCCTTCTCCCCCTTCGTGGAGAAGAACGGCTCGAAGATGTGCGGCATGTGCTCATCGGCGATGCCGGTCCCCGTGTCGCGGATCTGAAGCTGGATGGCGTCGGACCGCAGGAAGCGCGCGCCGGCATCGCGGTAGACCTGCGTCGTCACGGTGATGGTGCCGCCCTCCGGCATCGACTCCGCCGCGTTGAGCAGCAGGTTGAGGATGACCTGCTTCAGCTGGTCGCTCGAAGCGACGACGTCAGGCAGACCGGGGTCGAGC
>JACDAF010000080.1 GCA_013695575.1 Chloroflexota bacterium
CGCAGCCGCCGCAGATGATGCAGAGCTCCCCGATGATCTCGATGTTGAAGTTGCACTTGAGGCAGCGGTCGCCCTCGGCGATCGCCTGCGCCTCGGTGTAGCCCTGATTCACCTCGAGGAACAGGCCACGGCGGTCCTTCTTCGAGAGCTTCGGCATCTCCTGCCGCGGGATCCGGTCGTAGTCGACCGACATGTTGTGGTAGATCCGCGCGAGCTCTCCCTCGCCGGCGACGAGCCCCACGTTGTCGGGCGTGCTCGAGCGCCGGAGCGTCACGATCTCGTGGTACTCGGGAACGCGGACGGACGCTGAGTCGGGGTCGAGGAAGCGCGCCACCTGCTGCGCGGCGGAGCGGCCGTCCGCCACGGCCTCGATGATCGTGCTCGGGCCGGTGCGGTAGTCGCCGGCGAGGAAGATCTTCCGCACCGCACTCTGGTACGTCTCCGGGTCGATCTTCAGGTCCCGCCAGCGCTTCACGCGGAGCTCGGGGAACTCGCCGAGCCAGGTCTGGTCCGGCGCCTGACCGAGCGCGAGCAAGACGGTCTCACACGGGATCTCGAACTCCGTCCCGGGGATCGCCTCGGGGGTGCGGCGCCCCTGCGCGTCGGGCTCGCCGAGCTTGTTGCGTACGAACCGCACACCGCGGACGTGGCCGCGCACATCCGCCAGGACCTCGACCGGCGATGACAGGTACACGAAGTGCATGCCCTCGCGCTCGGTCTCCGCGAGCTCCTCCTCGTCGACGACCATCTCCTCGCGGCTGCGGCGGACGATGATGTAGATGTCCTCCGCGCCCAGGCGCCACGACGTCGAGGCGCAGTCCATCGCGGTGTAGCCGCTGCCGAGGACGACCACACGCTTCCCAACCTCGACGGGGCGCCCGCGGTACGCGCGCTCGAGGAAGACGATGCCGGCCATCACGCCCTGGGAATCCTCGCCGGGGATGCCGATGTAGTTCGGCTCGAAGCAGCCCGCGGTCACGAGCACGGCGTCGTACCCGTCGTGCAGCTGCCGAAGCGTGATGTCCCTGCCCACGTACGTGGAAAGGCGCATCTCGACGTTCTCGTTCAGCACACCGGCGACGTCGCGGTCGATGACCTCGCGCGGCAGCCGGAACGGCGGCACCCCGGCCAGCGTGGTCCCGCCGGCCTGATCGAGCGCGTCGAAGACGGTGACGCCGAACCCCTGCTTCGCGAGATCGCTCGTCGCCGCGAGGCCGGCGCAGCCGGCGCCGATCACCGCCACTCGCTTCGATGGCGGGCCGAACACCGGGGATGCGGGCTGCGTGTACGGGCGGCCGTCGACGCGCACGTTCTGGTGTGACCAGTCCGAGAGGAACTTCTTGATGTAGCGGATCGAGAGCGGCTTATCGACCTCTTTGCGACGGCAGGCCGACTCGCACGGCGCCGCGCAGACCGAGCCGCAGATCGAGGCCATCGGGTTGGGATCGAGCGCGAGCTCCCAGGCCTTCTCGAACTCCCCGGCCGCCGCCAGGTTCAGGTAGCCGCGGCAGTTCGTGCGGACAGGACAGGCTTCCTGGCACGGGATGTTGTCCTGATACCAGGAGGGGGCGACCTCGACGACCTGGTAGAGCTCTCTCATCCGGCGATGTCATGCTACCGGCGCGTAGTGGACCGTCAAACCGTCACCGAGCGAAAGACCCGGCTCGACGGCAGCAGCGCGGAGTTCCGGTGCGAATCGCTCCTCCTCGAGCCAGGCCGGCGGGCGGTCCTGCGCTACACCAGCGACCGGGAGGTCCGCATACGCGATACGGACATCGTTCTGCCGGCGGGGACCGTCACGATCGCGCACTACTGGACCGAACGTCCGTACAACGTCTACCACTGGCTCATCGACCGTCGCAGCGTGGGCTTCTACGTGAACGTCGCCGACCGCACCGAGATCGGGACCGACGTCGTCTCCTATCGCGACCTCGTCGTCGACGTCGTCGTGCGGCCGTCGGGCGCGCTGGAGATCCTCGACGAGGAGGACCTGCCGGCGGACCTCGAGCCCGGTGCCCGCAAGGCGATCGCCGACGCACTGGAGACGGTGGTCACCGGAGCGCGACGCCTCGCGATCGAGATCGAGCAGGAGAGTGCCCGGCTCAACTCGGCGCTCGCCGGCCCGACCCGCCCGTGAGCGGCTACAGTCGGCGCGGCGGCCTCGGAGCCACGAGAGGTGACGACATGGTGCGCGGCGCGCTCCGCATCCACGGCGTCCGGGTCGCGGGCAGGTGAGCACGGCGGGTCGTGCGCAAACGGAGGAACAGCGTCTCACCGCCTCGAGCGACGCCACTCCCCTCAGCGATGAGCCCGTCGCCCCGGACGTCCTGGCGACCCCGAGCGAGGGCCTCGAGTCCCGCCCGCAGCCGCCGAAGCGCGTCGTCGTCATCGGCGCCGGCCTCGCCGGCCTCGTGGCCGCGTTCGAGCTGGTGCGCCAGGGGCACGAGACCGTGGTGCTCGAGGCGCAGGACCGCGTCGGCGGACGCATCTACACGCTGCGGACGTTCGCGCCCGGGCTGTACGCGGAGGCAGGCGGCATGCGGATCCCGCGCGTGCATGATCTGACGCTCGAATACTGCCGCCTCTTCGGCCTCGAGCTGCGCCCGTTCGTGATGGGCAACCTGAAGGGGCTCGTGCACGTCGGCGGCAAGCGGATGACCGTCGAGCAGGCCCAGCAGGCACCCGAGCAGCTCCCGTTCGAGGTCGCCGAGAACGAGCGCGGGCAGACCGCGGACGCGCTGTGGGATCGGGCCACCGCGGACATCCGTGAGCTGCTCGCCTCCGGGCCGGAGGGCTGGGACGAGGTGCGGCGGCAGTATGACCAGTACTCCATCCGCGAATTCCTCGAGCTGAAGGGCTTTTCCGAGGGCGCGATCGAGATGTACGGGGTCCTCAACTTCGTCGAGTCGGACCTCAACAGCGCCGTGATGGAGGAGCTGCGCGAGCAGCTGGGGGGCGCGTACGTCGACATGCAGGAGATCGTCGGCGGGATGGACCACCTGCCCAACGCGTTCTTCGCGGCATTGCCGGACAAGATCCGCTTCGGCGCCGAGGTCCACGCGATCGACCAGGATCCGGACTCGGTCACCGTCCACTACCGCACGCGCGCGGGCCGCTACTCCGTCACGGCCGACTACGCGATCTGCACTCTGCCGTTCCCCGTGCTGCGCCACGTCGAGATGCTGAAGCCGCTGTCACGGGGGAAGCAGCGAGCGATCCGTCAGCTTCACTACTCGGCCTCGACCAAGATCCTGTTCCAGGTGCGGCGCAGGTTTTGGGAGCAGGACGACGGGATCTTCGGCGGGGCCACCGCGACGGATCTCGGGATCCG
>JACDAF010000109.1 GCA_013695575.1 Chloroflexota bacterium
ACACGCTGACTATCGCGAATCAGAAGGGTGGAGTGGGGAAGACGACGACGGCTATCAGTCTCGGTGCTGCCCTCGCGCAAGACGGTCTGCGTGTGCTGCTGGTCGACCTTGATCCACAGGGAAACGCAACGAGCGGCCTTGGCGTCCGACGCCAGGACGTGGAGCGGGGGATCTACAACGTGCTCTTGCAGGATCTCCCGATCCCTGACGCGATCATCGCGACGAGCGTTGCCGGCTTAGAGCTGCTGCCGTCGGCGCCAGAAATGGCGGGGGCCGAGGTCGAGCTCGTGCCAGCACTCGCCCGGGAGTACCGGCTCCGCACGGCACTTCAACACGCCGCCTACGACACCGTCATCGTCGACTGTCCGCCCTCCCTCGGCCTTCTTACGATCAACGCGCTCACCGCCGCGGATTCCGTCCTCGTTCCTGTCCAGTGCGAGTACTACGCGCTCGAGGGACTCGCGCAACTGATGACGACGGTCGACGCGGTGAAGAGTCGCCTCAACCCGCAGCTCGAGGTCCTCGCGATCATCCTCACGATGGCGGATGCCCGCAACCGACTCTCGATGCAGGTCATCGAGGAGGTCAACCGGCACTTCCCCGAGCTCGTCGCGCGTGTCAGGATCCCGCGTGCGGTGCGGCTCGCCGAGGCGCCAAGCCACGGGCTCCCGATCGGCGCGTACGACCCGGATTCGCGGGGGGCGCGAGCCTACGCCGACCTCGCGCGGGAGCTGCTGGCCCGACTCGCGGCGCGCCAGCCGATCATGCTCGGAGCCGCGAACTGATGCCGCACTCAGGTCTCGGCCGCGGTCTCGATGTGCTTCTTGGCGAAAAGCCGACGAAGCCTGAGCCCCAGGTAGACGGGGTCGTGGAGATACCTCTGGAGCGGGTCGTCCCGAACCGGCAACAGCCGCGGACGCACTTCGACAAGGACGCGCTCGACGGCCTGACCGCGTCGATCCGCACCCACGGCCTCTTGCAACCCATAGTGGTATCGCGCAGCGGCGACGGCTACGAGCTCGTGGCCGGCCAGCGGCGCGTCCTCGCATCACGCCTGGCCGGGCGGGCGACGATCCCGGCCGTCGTCCGCGAGGACGTCAGCAACCGTCTCGAGCTCGCGCTCGTCGAGAACCTCCAGCGCGCCGATCTCAACGCGATCGAATCCGCCCGCGCCTACAAGCTGCTGATGGAGACGTACGACCTGACCCAGGACGAGCTCGCCGCGCGCCTGGGGAAGTCTCGCCCGGCGGTGGCGAACACCCTGCGCGCGCTCGCCGCGCCGCAGCTCCTCCAGGACGCGGTCGTCGATGGGAAGATCAGTGAGGGCCACCTGCGTGCGCTCATGTCGCTCCCACTTTCGGCAGCGATCGCGGCGCTCGGGGACGTCATCGCCAAAGGGCTGAGCGTCCGCGATGCCGAGGCGCTCGTCCGCAAGCTTGCGAAGCCTCGCGGCGCCCGCGCCTCGAACGGCTCGCGACCTGACCCGGATCTGGCTGCGGTCACGACGCGCCTGCGCGAGGCGCTCGGTACGAAGGTGAGCGTCGACCGCAAGCGGCGCGGCCGCGGGGGACGCATCACGATCGAGTTCTATTCGGACGACGATTTCGAGCGGCTCTACGAGCAGCTTTGCGGGGCAACAGCCTGATGGCGGTGAGCAGGACGAAGGGGCGCACGGCCGCGCCGTCGAACGGCAAGTCCGCCGCCCGGAACGGGAGGACCGCGGACGTCAAGGCGTCCAGCTACAGCGCGAAGGACATCCAGGTCCTCGAAGGCCTCGAGGCTGTCCGCAAGCGCCCGGGCATGTACATCGGCACCACCGATATCCGTGGGCTCCACCACCTCGTCCGCGAGGTCCTCGACAACTCGATCGACGAAGCGATGAACGGGACCTGCGACCGTATCGACGTCACGATCCACCGATCGAACCAGGTAACGGTCGCGGACAACGGCCGTGGCATTCCGACGGATAGGCAGTCGCAGACCGGAAAGAGCGCCCTCGAGGTCGTTCACACGATCCTCCACGCGGGCGGCAAGTTCGGCGGCGCGGGATACAAGGTATCGGGCGGCCTGCACGGCGTCGGTGTTTCCGTGGTGAACGCGCTGTCATCGCACCTGCTGGTCGAGGTCCACCGCGACGGCAAGGTCTATACACAGGCGTACGAGCGCGGGAAACCGCTGGGAGCCGTGAAGGTCGTCAGCACCGCGAAGCTCCAGCTGCCGCCGGTGGTCGCGTGGAAGGAACGCAAGCGCCTCACCGGGACCGTGACCCGATTCGCCCCGGATGCGCAGGTGTTCCCGGTCATCGAGTGGGACGCGACGATCATCCAGCAGTGGCTGCGTGAGACGGCGTACCTCAACAAGAGCCTCTGGCTCACGCTCCGCGACGAGCGCGACGGTCACGAGGAGAACTACTACTTCGACGGTGGCGTGGTGTCCTTCGTGAGGCACCTGAACCGGGGACACCAGAGCTTGCACAAGCCGGTGTACGTCGAGAAGACCTTCGAGAAGGACACCGTGGTCGAGATGGCGCTCCAGTACAACGACGCGTTCACGGAGCGCGTCTACACCTTCGCCAACAACATCAACACGATGGACGGCGGCGCCCATCTCACCGGCTTCCGCACCGCGCTCACGCGGACGATCAACTTCCACGCGCGCAAGGTCGGCGCGCTGAAGGAGTCCGACCCGAATCTGACGAGCGAGGACGTGCGTGAGGGTCTCACCGCGGTGATCTCGGTGAAGATCAAGGATCCACAGTTCGAGGGACAGACGAAGACTCGCCTGGGCAACGCGGAGGTGCAGGGTCAGGTCGCCTCGGCCGTGAACGATGCGCTCGGGCAGTACCTCGACGAGAACCCGCAGGACGCCCGCCGTGTCGTCGAGAAGTGCCTCACGGCGTTCCGCGCGCGGGAGGCGGCCCGCAAGGCCCGCGATCTCGTCCTACGGAAGGGCGCCCTTGACGGCTTCTCGCTGCCGGGCAAGCTCGCCGACTGCCAGGAGCGCGATCCGGAGAAGTGCGAGCTCATCGTCGTCGAGGGGAACTCGGCCGGCGGAACCGCGAAGAACGGACGCGACCGCAAGTTTCAGGCGATCCTGCCGCTGCGGGGCAAGATCCTGAACGTCGAGAAGGCGCGCGCCGACAAGATGCTCGGCAACGAGGAGATCAAGTCGATCATCACGGCACTCGGCACGGGGATCGGCGACTACTTCGACGCTAGCAAGCTCCGCTACGGCAAGACCATCCTGCTCGCGGACGCGGACGTCGATGGATCGCACATCCGCACGCTCCTGCTCACGCTCCTGTACCGCCACTTCCGGCCGCTCATCGAGAACGGCCGCATCTATATCGGCCAGCCGCCGCTCTTCCGCCTGCAGCTGGGGAAGGAGATCCGGTGGGCCCACTCCGACGCCGAGCGCGACAAGTCGATCAAGGAGCTGAAGGCGCAGGCGAAGACACGGAAGGCCGACCGGAAGGCGAAGCAGGACGCGAAGGACACCGCGGCCGGCATCGCGCCGAAGCGTGGCACGGACGGGGCCGAGCCCGACGACGCGAACGCGAACACCGACGAGGGGACCGATGACGGGAAGGGCGGTCGCGAGCCGGCGATCTCCCGCTACAAGGGCCTCGGCGAGATGAACGCCGAGCAGCTTTGGGAGACGACGCTCGACCCCGCCACACGCACGCTCAAGCGGGTGACGCTCGCGGACGCCGAGCAGGCGGACCTGGTGTTCGACGAGCTCATGGGCAACGAGGTCGAAGGCCGCAAGAAGTGGATCATGGCGAACGCGCAGAAGGCGGCGCTCGACGTTTGATGACGCACCTGGCGGTATCCTGATGGCGAATCTCCGCGAGCTCGGCGTCTCGTTCGAGCACTGGTGTTTCGCGTGCGGCCGCCAGAACCCGACAGGGCTGCACCTTGACTTCGACGTCGCCAAGGACCGCGCGACCGCGCGCTACACGGGTCTACCGCGGCACCAGGGCTACGACGGCTACCTCCACGGCGGCGTGGTGACCGCGCTCCTCGACGAGACGATGGGCTGGGCGTTCTTCCAGCGCGGCATCTGGGGCGTGACCGCACGCCTCACCGTCACGTTCCGTTCCCCGGTGGTGCTCGGCGACGAGCTGCTCGTCTCCGGATGGATCGCGCGCGAGCGGTCGCGCGCCATCGAGACCAAGGGCCGGCTCGAGCGCGGGCGCGACGGCGTCGTGCTCGCCGAGGCTGACGGGCTCTTCCTGCGGATGCCGGAGGAGCGCCAGGCCGAGCTCGAGCGGCGCTACGCCGGGACCGCCGACGCCTTCGCCAGGATCCGCGAGGCGATCGAGCTCGAGGAAAGCGAGCGGAGCGACGCGGCGAGGCCGGGGGCCGAGCGCGAAGGTCAGGCCCAGGTGAAGGTGGCCGTCTCGTGATCGACCACCCGGAGGGCTTCGACAAGATCGTCGGCGTCGATCTCCAAGCCGAGATGCGCAAGGCGTACCTGGACTACGCCATGTCGGTCATCGTGTCGCGCGCGCTCCCCGACGTGCGCGACGGGTTGAAGCCGGTGCAGCGCCGGATCCTTCATGGCATGAACGAGCTGGGGCTCCGCAGCAACCGCCCCTTCCTCAAGTCGGCCCGGATCGTCGGCGAGGTGATGGGCAAGTACCACCCGCACGGCGAGGCGCCGATCTACGACGCACTCGTGCGATTGGCGCAGGACTTCACGGTCCGCTACCCGTTGATCCAGGGCCAGGGGAACTTCGGCTGCCTGGCAGGTGACACCGAGGTCGAGCTCCACACCGGCGAGAAGAAGACGATGATCGAGCTCGTCGACCTCATCACGCGCGGCACGCGGTGCGACGTGTTCACGGTCGACGCGCACCGCAACGTCCGAATCAAGCCGGTCCGGGCGCCGCGTCTGGTGCGGCGAAACGACCCGGTCGTCAAGGTGACGCTCGTCTCAGGAGCGTCGGTGACCTGCACCCCGGACCACCGCTTCATGCTGCGCGATGGAACGTACCGCGAGGCGAGCGACCTCAAGCCGAAGGACAGGCTGCTGCCGTTCTCTCGCTCGGCGATCCCCGAGCGCCTGCACCGCACCGGAGCGTTCCCGATCCCAGCGGGCCTCTCGGCGGTCGTGCAATCGCTCGAGCCGGCCGGCCGCATGGACGTCTATGACGTGACCGTCGACGTGACGCAGAACCTGGCGCTCGGCGCGGGCATCTTCGTGCACAACTCCATCGACGACGACCCCCCCGCTGCGCAGCGCTACACGGAGGCACGTCCGTCCGCGATCGCCGCGGAGCTGCTCGCGGACATCGAGAAGAGCACCGTCGACTTCGAGCCGAATTACGACGGCCGGGAGACGCAGCCGGTGGTGATGCCGGCCCGCCTGCCGAATCTGATCGTGAACGGCAGCACCGGGATCGCGGTCGGCATGGCCACGAACATCCCGCCGCACAACCTGCGCGAGGTGGTCACGGCGATCAAACGCCTGATCGACGACCCCGAGCTCACGACGGACGATCTTTGCGAGACGATCCTTGGCCCCGATTTCCCGGGCGGCGCGCTGATCTATCGCTTCGAGGAGCAGCGCAACGTCGAGACCGCGGCGGTCGAGCGCGCGGATGCCATCCGTCGCGCGTACGCGAACGGCCGTGGGCGGATCCTGATGCGCGCGAAGGCGCACTTCGAGGACATGAAGGGCAATCGCTCAGCGATCATCGTCACCGAGCTGCCGTACGCGGTGAACAAGGCGGCCCTCATCGAGAAGATCGCCGAGCTCGTCCAGGCCAAGCGCCTGGCGGGCATCTCCGACCTCCGCGACGAGAGCGACCGCGACGGCATGCGGGTCGTGTTCGAGGTGAAGCGCGACGACGACCCCCGCCGTGTGCTCAACAACCTCTACAAGCACACGGCGATGCAGTCGGCGTTCAACGTGAACATGCTCGCGCTCGTCGAGAACCAGCCGAAGACGCTCTCGCTGAAGGAGGTCCTCCAGCACCACATCGATCACCGGCGCGAGGTCATCCGCCGTCGGACCGAGCACGATCTCGCGAAGGCCAGGGACCGGGCGCACATCCTCGAGGGTTTCAAGATCGCGCTCGATCACATCGACGAGATCGTGAAGACGATCCGCGCCAGCAAGTCACCGGAGACCGCGCTCGCCAACCTGCGGGAGAAGTTCAAGCTCTCGGAGCTGCAGGCGCGGGCCATCCTGGAGATGCAGCTTCGCAGGCTGACCGGGCTCGAGCGGCAGAGGATCGAAGACGAGTACCGCGACACGATCAAGCTCATCGCGGAGCTCGAGTCGGTCCTCGCGAACCCGCGGAAGGTCCTCTTCCTCATCAAGGCCGACCTTGACGATCTGGACACGCGCTACGGGGACGACCGCCGCACACGCGTGATCGACGACGTCGTCCGCGAGATGACGGACCAGGACCTCGTCGCCGATGAGGACGTCGTCGTGACTGTCTCCAGCCGGAATTACGTGAAGCGGATGCCGCTCTCGACGTACCGGGCCCAGCACCGCGGTGGCCGCGGCGTGATCGGCATGTCCACGCGGGACGAGGACGACGTCGAGCACCTGCTCGTCAGCCGCAACCACGACCGTCTGTACGTTTTCACCGATCGTGGCCGTGTCTTCGCGCTGAAGGTCCACGAGCTCCCCGACGCGAGCCGCCAGTCGAAGGGCACGCCGATCCAGAACATCCTCGAGGCGATGCAATCCGGGGAGCGTGTCTCCGCGCTCGTCGCGCTCCGCGACACCAAGTCGGCCGAGCACCTCGTCATGGCGACGCGCCAGGGGTTCCTGAAGAAGACGGCGCTCTCGGAGTACGCCAACGTGCGGCGCGCGGGCCTCATCGCGATCCAGCTCCGGGCCAAGGACGAGCTCGCGTGGGTCGCTCCCTGCTCGGAGAAGGACCGCATCATCCTCGCGACCAAGAAGGGCAAGGCGGTCTGCTTCAAGGCATCGGACGCGCGCCCGATGGGCCGCCAGACGCAGGGCGTCACGGGTGTGCGACTCGCGCGCGGCGACTCGGTCGTCGGTATGGGCATCGCCCGCCCACGCGCCCAGGTCCTCTCAGTCACCGCGAACGGCTTCGGCAAGCGGACCGGTGTGGCCGACTTCCCGACGCACAACCGCGGCGGTCAGGGCGTGATCCTGGCGGCGCTCTCGCAGAAGACCGGCGATGTCGCAGCAATTCAAGTCGTCGACGAGGGGGCCGAGGAGATCCTGCTCATCACGACGACCGGCGTCGTCATCCGGACACCGCTCGACCAGGTGCGCGTCCTCGGCCGGGCGACACAGGGCGTGAAGGTCATGGCCACCGGCGACGCGAAGATCTCTTCGATCGCGACGTTCACCACGACGCGCACAACGCAGCCCGTCCTCGGGCTCGAGACCTCCTAGCGGACGCTCGCGGCTCGCGGTCGCACGCCCGTGTACCGGCCGAGAGCAGGGAGGGACGAATGCTGATCGCGCTCGACGACGTCAGCAAGCAGTACCCCAACGGGACCGAGGCACTGCGCGACATCGACCTGCGGATCGACGCCGGCGAGTTCGTCTTCATCGTCGGCAGCTCGGGCGCCGGCAAGTCGACGCTGAACCGGCTGCTCATCCGGGAGGAGCTCCCGTCCAGCGGCAGCGTGGTGATCGACGGGACTGACGTGGTCCGCATGAAGCGCTCGCAGGTACCGTTCCTTCGCCGGAAGATCGGCGTGGTGTTCCAGGACTTCAAGCTCCTGCCGAACAAGACGGTCGCGGAGAACGTCGCGTTCGCGCTCATCGTCACCGATCATCCTGCGCGCGCCGTGCGCGAGGAGACCGAGCGCGCGCTGGCGCTCGTCAACCTCACGCAGCGGCGGACGCACTTTCCTCGCGAGCTCTCCGGAGGGGAGCAGCAGCGGACCGCGATCGCGCGCGCCCTGGTGAACCGGCCGCGGATCCTCATCGCGGACGAGCCGACCGGGAACCTCGACCCGGTGACGACCTGGGAGATCATCAAGCTGCTCATCCGCGTGCGGGAGCTGGGCACAACGCTGCTCATCTCTACGCACAACGCGGAGATCGTGAACGCCCTCCGCCAGCGTGTCCTGCACCTCGACCACGGCGCGATCGTGCGTGACGAGCGGCAAGGACGGTACGCGGCATGAGACGCATCGGCTACGTCGTCGCCGCGGCATGGCAGGGCTTTTGGCGCAACCCGGTGATGAGCGTCGCTTCGACGCTCACGGTGGCCGTCATGCTGCTCCTCTTCGCGTTCTTCGTGATGACGGACCGGGGTCTGCAGGCCGCGGTCGGGATCCTGGAGTCGAAGGTCGAGCTCGTCGTGTACCTCGAAGACGACGCGAAACCGACCGACGTGCTCGAGCTGAGACGCCGCATCGAGAACGATCCGGCTGTTGAAGCCGTCGCGTACATCTCGAAGGAGCAAGCGCTCGAGCGTCTGAAAGAGATCGCCAGACGACGACCCGAGCTCGCGCTCGAGGACGTGACCACGAACCCCCTGCCGAATTCTCTCGAGGTGAAGCTCGCGAGCGCGCAGGAGACACGCCGCGTGTCCGGCATGTTGCGTGAAGAGGTGGGCAAAGGCGTCATCTACGACCTCGTGGACAACCCAACCGTCGTCGACAAGCTCCTGACGATCACGCGCGTGCTCTCCATCGGTGGCCTCGCGGTGCTCGGGATGATGCTCTTCGTCGCCCTCTTCGTGATCGTGAACACCATCCGCATCGCGGTGCACGCCCGCCGCGACGAGATCGAGATCATGAAGCTCGTCGGCGCGACCGACTGGTTCGTTCGCTGGCCCTTCATCGTCGAGGGGATGCTCGTCGGCGTGTTCGGTGCGATCGTCGCCCTCGCCGCGATCGCGGCGGTGGCCGGTCCGGTAGCGAGCTCCCTCGTCGGCTTCCTGGACATCGTCCCCGTCTCACTCGGCCCGAACTTCATCGCCCAGCTCGCGGCCGGCCTGATCGGCTTCGCGCTGCTGGTCGGTGGCGCCGGCGCGACCTTCTCGGTCAGGACGCATCTCGCCAAGTAGGAGCGGCCGAGGCCGAACTTGACCTCGCCCATGCCGGGGTGGCAGCATTCGCGTTGGAATGGGAACTCCCCGGACAAGCCGGGGAGGTGGTGGAGCGCCGAGCGGCTGTCGTGCGGTCGTGGCCGTAGTGGCGTCCGCCCTCGTCATCTTCTCCATGCAGACGACCGCGTTCGCCGACGACGAGGTCGCGACGGCGCTCAAGCGCAAGCAGGAGCTCGCGCGTGCCGTGCAGGTGTCCCGCACGAACGCTGAACGCTACAAGCAGGCCGCGTCGCAGTTCGAGGCGGCCATCGGTCAGGCCAACGCGCGGATCGGTGAGCTCGCGGTCCGCCAGGCGAACGCGCAGAACGCGGCTGACGCACTGGCGATCGAGATCGCGATCGCCGAGGAGCAGCTACAGCTCGTCGCGTTCCAATTGAACGAGACGAACTCGCTCCTCGATTCGCTGAAGGCGCAGTCGACGCAGCAGGCGAGGCAGCTCGCGGAGCGCGAAGTGCTGTACGCGAAGCACCTGCGGACGACCTACCGGCAGGCGCAGGTGAGCCCGCTGGAGATGCTGCTGTCATCAGGCTCGCTGTCGGAGTTCACCTCGCGCGTCCAGGCGATGATCGTGATCAACCGGCAGGATGCGCAGCTCGCCGGCGAGATCCGCTCGATGCGCGAGCTCACCGCCGGGCGCCAGGAGCTTGCCGTCGCGAAGGAGCTAGAGATCACGGGTCTGCAGGACCAGATCGCAACGCAACGGGCTGCCGTCGCTTCGAAGAAGGCCGAATGGGACGCGATCGTGCGCCAGATGCAGGCGGGCATCAACCGGCAGTCAGCTGAGCGCCAGAACGCGACGACGCTCGCCGGTCAGTCTCGGAACGCGCAACAGAGCGCCATCCAGGAGACCGCGAGCCTGAACAAGCAGCTCGAGGCGGCCGAGGCGAACTACGCGTACCTGGCGGCGCAGCTCGCGGCGCGGTCTGGCCTCGGCAAGTTCAGCGGCACTCGGTTCAGCACGTGGCCACTCGCGGGCCCGGTCACGTCGGTCTTCGGACTGCGCTGGGGCGGCTTCCACAACGGCCTGGATATCGCCGGAGCGCTGTTCACGCCGATCGTCGCCGCCGCACCGGGGAAGGTCGTGACCGTGGGCCGTCCGTACGCGGCGTCGGGCGATACCGCGCTCGTCGTGATCATCGCGCACGGGGACAATCTCTCCACGCTCTACGGGCACCTTGACGACCGGCGCCCGCCTCCCGTCGCCGTCGGGCAGAACGTCGCGGCGGGGCAGGTCATCGGCTACATCGGCATGACCGGCTGGACCACCGGTCCGCATCTGCACTTCGTGATCATCTCGAACTCGCGACCGGTCGATCCGCGCCCCTGGCTGCCCTAGTCCGCACATTCTGGCAAAAGCCCTCGATCGAACCCTGTCCGCATTGACGCCGTCGGGTCGGCGTGGGACCATCCTCCCCGAAAGAAGGGAGGTGATGTGGAGTGGGCGATACCACAGGGAAATCGAAAGACCCTGGAATGCTCACTTCAGGCTTCCGGAATGAATCCAACTGAGGTGATCGCGATCTAGGGTCCCGGTGACCCGAGGCGGAAGCGGCGGCAGCGATGCCGTCGCTTCTGTTTTTTCTGCGCGACACTGTCCGCGATGAAGACCGTTTCGACCGCGCCAGCCGGCCGGAGCAGGCCGGCCCGGGCCGCTGTGGCGCCGGACGAGCCCCGGGCGCTCGCGGACAACCGCAAGGCGACGTTCGACTATCACATCGACCGCCGCATCGAGGCGGGAATCGCGCTCCGCGGCACGGAGATCAAGTCGGTGCGTGCCGGCACGGCGAACCTGCGCGATGGCTACGCGCGAGTCGACAAGGGTCAGGTCTGGCTGCGGAACGTGCACATCGCCCCGTGGGCGAACGCGCTCGAGCAGCACGAGCCGACCCGTCCGCGCAAGCTGCTGCTGCACAAGGATGAGATCGTCGTCCTTGCGGGCGAGGTCTCGCAGAAGGGCTACACGCTCGTTCCCTTGCGCATCTACGTGAAGAATGGCGTCGCGAAGGTGGAGCTCGGCCTCGCGCGCGGCAAGAAGCGATTCGACAAGCGCCAGACCATCAAGGAGCGGCAGCACACGCGGGAGATGGACGCGGCGATCCGCCAGCGCGTGGGCCGACGCTAGGCGGGCGGTGCCCCGGTGCGGCCCTGCTCGAAGCGGCCATGGAGCGCAACCGGTGCGCGCTTCTGCCGGTAGCGCAGGTTGAGGACCTCAACGAGGAGCGAGAAGGCCATCGCCGCGTAGATGTAGCCCTTACCGACGTGCTGACCCGTCCCCTCGGCGGTGAGCATCACGCCGATGAGGAGCAGGAACGAGAGCGCCAGGATCTTCACGCTCGGGTGCGCCTCGACGAAGCTGCTGATCGCTTCGGCGGAGACCAACATGGTGACGACCGCGATGACCATCGCGGTGATCATCACCCAGATCTCGTTCGCCATGCCGACCGCGGTGATGACGGAGTCGAGCGAGAACACGACATCCATGACCAGGATCTGTCCGATCACGAGGGCGAACGCGCCCCGCGTCGCGGCAGCCGGCCGCTCCTCGTGCAGCACCTCGAGCTTGTCGTAGATCTCCCACGTCGCCTTCGCGATGAGGACGAGGCCGCCGCCTAGCAGGATGAGGTCGCGGCCGGAGAACGGTCGCATGAGATGGAACAACGGCTGCGTCAGGCCCATCACCCAGGAGATCCCAAGCAGCAGGCCGATCCGCATGACCAGCGCCAGCGCGAGGCCGACGCGTCGCGCGAGCGCTGCCTGATGGGACGGAAGGCGGCCGGAGAGGATCGAGATGAAGACGACGTTGTCGATCCCGAGCACGATCTCCATCGCGGTGAGCGTGACGAGCGCGACGAGGACGTCGGCGCTGAACTCAGGCAAGTCGGCAGAAGGATAGCCACCCTTCCCTGACGCGCGGCGCGACCGTTCGACGCTTCTTCTGGATCACACGCCCGCGATCTCACGCGCGACACGGACGCGACGTCAACGTTGCTCCCAAGCACACGGGTCGATCTCTCACG
The DNA here is from genome assembly GCA_013695575.1 of Chloroflexota bacterium. Taxonomy (GTDB): domain Bacteria; phylum Chloroflexota; class Limnocylindria; order P2-11E; family P2-11E; genus JACDAF01. The sequence continues at coordinate 12,082 of JACDAF010000109.1, forward strand.
GGCACCCGTACGCGACGTTCTACTACTGTGCCGCCGATGGTCTACAGGGCAGCCGCAGGATGAGCGGCACGAGCAGCAAGAGGGGCAGCCACGGGCGCAGCGGCAGGAGCAACTGCGGGCGCAGCGAGACGAGCAGCCGCAGGCGCAGCAGCGGGACGGTCACGGCGCTTGTGAGCCTGTGATCACCTACGTCGCGTTCGCGCTCTGCTGCCTCATCTGGGGAAGCACCTTTCTCGCCATCCGCATCGGCAACGAGGCCGTCGCGCCGGTATGGAGCGCGGCGGTGCGTCTCGCGCTCGCGGCCCCGGCCCTCGCCCTCCTCGCGTGGGCCACGCGCGCGCGTTGGCCCCGCGGCGCAGCGCTCCGCGGCGCAGCGCTCTTTGGGTTCTTCAACTACGGGGTGAACCTCGCGTTGCTCTACTGGGGGGAGCAGACGGTGCCGAGCGGGATCGCGGCGGTCTTCTACGCCACGGTCCCGCTCTCGACGGCGCTGCTCGCGCCGCTGTTCCGCATCGAACACCTGTCGCCGCGAAAGGTCGCGGCGGCGGTCGCTGCCTTCTGCGGCGTCGCGGTGATCTTCGCCGGTGAGCTGAGCCTCGCCGTGCCATTCGCCGGACTCGCCGCGATCCTGTTCGCCGCCACCGCGGCGGCTCTCTCGTCCGTGATGCTGAAGCGCGCGCCACGCCAGGACACGCTGCCGGCGAACGCGATCGCCGCGCTGGTGGGGTTGCCGGTGTGCCTGGCCGCGAGCCTGGTCCTCGGCGAGCAGCGCGAGGTCCCGGCGACCGCCGGGGCGTGGTTCCCGATCCTCTACCTCGTCGTTGCCGGGTCGCTTGGCGCCTACCTCCTGTACACGTGGCTCATCAAGACCTGGTCAGTCACGAACGCGAGCTACATCGGCGTGGTGGTCCCGATCGTCGCGGTGATCCTCGGCGCGATCGTGAAGCAGGAGCGACCGGCGTCGCTGACGTTCGTCGGCGCGGCCATCGTCATCGCAGCGGTCGTGTACGCGTTGCGGCCGCCTTCGCCGGCGCCGGTCCGGGGCGCGGTGGGCACGAGGTAGCGCCCCGACCTTTGCCCCACCTGCCCCAGCTTCTGCCCTCCGCCGACTTGACTGACCGACGAACGCGGTGCGGGTAGAGCCGGCCCTCGACACGGAGAGACCATCCGCGCCGAAGGGCGAGAATGTGCGCTGCGAAATGATCCCGGCGACGCTCAAGGACCAGGTCTCGGGCGCTGAGGCGCGGTTGCGCCGCCAGCAACGCCGCCTCCACAAGGTGCATCGCACGCGCGTGCCGCGCGATGCTCTCACCGGCGCCGGCTCAGCCGCCGCCCCTCATCAGGGGGGCGGCAAAGGGCCGCCTGACTGTGGAGATGGGGGAGGGTCGAACTCCCCGTCCAGGGCCCTTGAGCGTTCCGCGTCTACGAGCGTGGTCGGTGCTTTTGCATCTCGCGGGACCGGCCGCGCACCGACGCGCTGCCGATCCAGCCAG
>JACDAF010000140.1 GCA_013695575.1 Chloroflexota bacterium
GGCGCGAGCTCACCTCGGCGCGTGCGCTTCCTGCCGCGCCGAGGTGAGCTCGCTCGCTCGACTCGAGGACGAGCTGCGGCTGCCGCCGGCGCTCTCCTGCGACGCCGCCGCGCCATTCCTGTCGAGCGTGCGGGACGGCGAAGCGGACTCCTTCGATGGCGACATCGCCTCCCGCCACCTCGCCGTCTGTGCCGGATGCCGCCTCGCCACGTCGACGTGGACCACGCTCGAGGCGTCGCTCGTCGGGACGCTCGCGTTCCCCTCCGCCCGGATCGACCGGGCCATGGCCCACCTGGTGCGCCCGGAGCGCGCGCCACGCCGCCACGGCCCGACCGCTCTGGGGCCGCTGGGCGGGATCGCCTGGCGAGGCGCCGTCCTGGCGATCCTCGCCTTCGCCATCGCCTTCGGCAGCACCCTGGCCCCGCAGCCGGACGATGCTCTCCGTACGACGGGTCCAGTCGAGAACACGCTCGTCGGCGCCGTGCAGCAGGTGGTCCTCCACGCGGCCACGAATACGCTCTACGTGGCGCGGCCGGACGACGGCGCCGTGAACGCGCTCGACGCGACGACCTACGCCGTCCGCGCCCGGATCCCCGTCGGTGGACGCCCGACGGCGCTGGCGCTCAACGATCCGGCGAACCGCCTCATCGTGCTGGACGGCGTGGCCAAGCGCCTGACGGAGATCGACATCGCGCGCAACGCCGTCGTGGAGACGACGCAGCTCCAGCTGAACGGCACGCCGACGAGCGTGCAGGTCGACAACGGCAAGATCGCGGTCTTCACCACCGTCGCGCCGAAGCCGCCGAAGCCGCCGACCGCGTCCGCCGCAGCGCCCGAACCCAAGGGCGAGGCCCCGGCGGCCACCGGCCAGGTCGCGGTCTTCGATCCCGGCACCAAGGCGCTCGAGACCATCCGGAACGTTGACCTCGCGCCCCGGCTCGTCGTCCCCGACCCGACCGGCAGCCGCACCCTGCTCGTCTCCCCTGAGGCGACGACGATCGCGGATGCCTCCTACCGCACCATGGCTACGGTCGGCGGCGGGGTCGGCGCGGCCTTCGGCCAGGGAGACCGCATCGCGGTCCTCTCGACCGGCAAGGACGGCGCGCGCCTGACGTTCTACGGCGAAGCCGCGCCCGCGCCCGTGCGTCTCGACGGCCAGCCGACCGCCGTGATCGGCTTGCCGGACGGCAGCTTCGCGGTCCTCCTCGACATCGGCGGCCGCGGCCGCATCGTCGTGCTCGACGGCTCCGGAGCGGCCGCGGGACAGGTGGATCTCGCCGTCCCCGGACGCGGCCTCGCCTACGACGACGGCGCGAAGAAGTTCAGCGTGATCGGCGGCGGAGAGGTCGCCGCGGCGTCCCTGCCGGTCGTCGCGGCCCAGGCGCCGCGCTCCGCTGACGCCTCCGCCACGCCGCGCGCTGCCGATGCCTCAGCGGCGCCGCGCACCGCCGACAGCTCCGCGACACCGCGCGCGAGCGCAACTCCAGCTCGCAGCCCGACGCCCGCTCCGAGCCCGACGGAGACGGCCTCGCCGGTCGTGTCGCCCACGGTGACGCCGCAGCCCAGCGCCTCTCCGTCCGCCGCACCGAGCGCCAGCGCGCCGACGCCCGTCGTCGCTGGGGTGCCCGCCGGGGCGATCCGCGTCGCGCCTGATCTGTACCGGCTGCCCCTCGGTGATTCGCGCGTTCCTGTCCTCGTGGCCCCGAGCGAGAGTCGCGTGTGGTTCGTGGACCAGCGCAACCAGCTCGCAGCCCTCGACACGTCGACCGGAGCGATCTTCACGGTCGCCCCGCTGCCGCGCGACGCGATCCTGCGCGGCCTTGCCGCCGGGCGCACGCACCTCTACGCCGTCGACATCGCCAAGGGTCGGCTCTTCGAGCTCGCGATCGACAGCGAGAAGCTCACCCAGCACCCGCTTGGCGCGGCCGACGTCACCGCAATGACCGTGGCTCCGGACGGGACGCTCTGGATCGCGATGCGCGACTCGTCGAACCTCCTGGCGTTCCACCCCGGGACGAAGCATTTTCAGCTCGTCGATGTGGGCGTCCGCGGCGCGGTGACGCTCGCGGCCGAACGAGGGGGCCGGCTGTGGTTCTCGAACGGCGGCACGGGCATCGGGTCGTACGACATTGGGAGCGGACGCTTGACGCTCCGCGCGTGGCCGGCTCCGAACGCTCCCAGCGTTCTCGCCGCGGACCCCCTCGGCCAGGTGTGGGCGGGCACCGCGACCGGAGATGTGTATTCCCTCCGCGACGGGGCCGCCGGCCTGGTGACCCGGGTCGGGCGCCCGATCACGGCGTTGGCCTTCGATCCGAACGGTCAGGCCTGGTACCTCGCTCCGGCGCTCGGAGCCGCCGGATTCGCCTACGCCCCCGTAGATGGCTCTCGCCCGGCTCGCCTGGTCCCTGGCCCGGCGGCCAGCCTAGCTTTCAACTGGGCCTGGCGCAGCTGGCTGGCGGATCCGGCCGGCGGGTTCTATCTGGGCACCGAGGCGGCGCGGTGATGCGACAAACATGCACGATTGTTCGTCTTATGGGCGATCGCGGGGCCGAAATGACGTACGGCCGGGATGGCTATCTCACGCGGGGCATGTTACAAAGCCCCCTGGCGAGACAGGCTTCTACCGGTCCCGTCGCCATTGCGTTTCCGCGACTCCGATACGGGTTCGGTCCCTGGGCTGTTGCCCCCCGGGGCCGAAAGTGGCGAAAGCCACCAATTCAACTGAAGGGGAGGTGACAAGGAGACCGGGGACAAGACCTCTATCGGGGTAGCACGCAAACCGCGTTCAGCACTTATCAACGCACACGAGTCTTAGGAAAAAGGATGGCCCAATGCGAAGGATCATTACCGCGATCACCGTGGTCGCGCTCGCGCTCAGCCTCGCCGCCTCCGCGGCGCCGGCGAACGCAGCCGTACCGGGCTATGACTCCGCCTACGCAGGCGAGTCCGCGTTCCTCACGCTCGCACCGGGCCAGTCTGGGACGTTCACGGTGTTCTTCGCGAACACCGGCACGACCA
>JACDAF010000258.1 GCA_013695575.1 Chloroflexota bacterium
GATTGGGGTCGCCGCCCACACCGGAAACGCCGCGGCGGCCGCGCCGATGGCCGCGCGCGTTTCGTCTGGCGTCGCGCGCGGCACGTAGCCGACGATCTCCTCGGGTTCGGCCGGGTTGCGGACGGCGATCTCCCGGGCCGACGCTCGCCACTCGCCGCCGACGAGCAGTCTCGCGTGCGTCACGGTTGTCGTTGCGGTCGCCACCGCTCCCCCTCCCCTTCGCGCTACGCGCTGCGTGATCGCCGGCGACCGGGATCGCCCGCGGCCTCACCGCGCCGCTCGACGAGCGCCACAGACTTGAGGTACCGCGTTTCCATGGTCTTGAGGTGTTCCGCCATCGCGGACCGCGCGTCCGCCGCGCGCCGGTGGCGCACCGCGTCGAGGATGCCCTGGTGCTCGTGGTGGACCTGCCGGTAGACGCTGTCACCAGGCCCCGCCGCGTGGTGCAGGAGCCGCGCCGACCGCTCGAGCGCCGAGAGCATCTCGACGAGCAACGGGTTCTCCAAGATGGCCGCGAGCCGCGCGTGGAACTCGGCGAACTCGACGTACGCGTCGCCGCTCTCCGCGAGCGCACTCGCCTCGCGCGCGAGCACGTCGGCGAGCGCCGCAAGCTCGGCATCGGTCGCCTCTGTGGCCGCCTGCTCGGCCACGGCCGGTTCGAGGAGGAGCTTCGCGCGGAACAGATCGGACACCGAGAAGCCACGCACGTCCATGACCGCAGCCAGGAGGTGGCCCGACGCCTCCGCCCGCGCGGCCGCCACGAAGGTGCCGCCCTGCGCACCGCGTCGCACGCGCACCAGTCCGGCGTGCTCGAGGACGCGAACCGCTTCGCGGACGGCGTGGCGCGCGACGCCGAACTGCGCGGCGAGCTCGCGCTCCGGCGGGAGACGCTCGCCGACCCGGTAGCGCCCGCCCAGGATCGCGTCGCGGACCTGGTCCACGATCGCCTCGAAGGCACGCCGCCGGTCGAGCCGCGCGAAGCCCGTCATTGGTCCAACCTTGTACCACAAACCGAGGGAGGGCGGTAGACCGTGCGCCGCGACCAGTTCATCCGCGGGTTGGTCGACCCCCAGTCGCGACCGCCACGAGCAGGGCTGGGCTGCCGCAGCACAGGGCGAGCGCCCCGACGGCGATCACCCCGGCGGGCACTTCGCGCGAGGGACGCGCCGTGCTTGGGAGACATTCGCGGCGGTGTGATCACGGTCCGACCTCGCTCGCCCGGGTCAGGCCGGCTCGGCCATCCGACGGGTCGCGACCGCGGCCTTGATGTAATCGCCGACGATCGCGCGGAAGCGGTCGCACTCGGCCTTCACCACGGGGTCGTCGGTGCGGAGCGAGATCGCCTGCACTCCGAATGTGGCCCCGCGGAAGTACGGAGCGATGTCCGACAGCGGCATGGGCTTGTCCGCCAGGTTCCCCGCGTCCAGTGGCCGCGGTCCTGGCGCGCTCAGGCTGCGCTCGAGCGGACGGACGGGAGCGTCACGGACCGCGTCCAGCGCCGCGAGGACCTCGCTGTTCGGCGGACGGTCGGCGAAGTCACGGCCCACGTACTCGTACGGGATGCTCTGATCGCGCCCCACCACGAAGATCGCCGGCCGCGCGATCGGGCCGTGCATCCCGCCCACCGGGTCGTAGGCGTCCCAGGCCGCGATCACGGCGGCCGCGGGATCCGACAGCAGTGGAGAGGGCAGGCGCAGCTTGTCGACCATGGCCGCGTTCTCTGCCGGCGTGTCGACGGAGATGCCCACGAGCGTCGCGTTCCGGCTCGTGAACTCTTCGTACTGTCGGGCGAAGCTGACCAGCTGCCCATTGCAATACGGTCACCAGTCGCCGCGATAGAAGAGGAGCACCACCGTTCGCTCACGCAGCGCCTCCGAGAGCCGGAAGCTGCCGCCAGCGTGGTCGGGGAGCGCGAAGTCGATCGGACGGGTCATCACGATAACCAAGCCAAGCCTATAGGTAGTCGTTGCAGGTGTAGCACCAGGTGAACGCGCGCGGCCCGAGCGGGAGGCTCTTGATCACGGGATGGCCCTCACCGACCGCGTGCGTCCGGGCGTCGCCGCGCTGCGACTCACAGCAGCCGACGTGCCCGCACGTCGCGCAGAGACGCAGGCTCGATCCGCTGCCGCACTCCTCGCAGCGCTGCGAGCGCGGGTC
>JACDAF010000169.1 GCA_013695575.1 Chloroflexota bacterium
ACGTAGATCTCGCCCGGCGCCGCCGAGCTCTGGAGCCGCGAGGCCGTGTTCACGGTGTCACCCATGACGCCGTACTGCGCGCCCGTGCGGACGCCGCCCGCGACCACCATCCCGGTGTGGATGCCGACGCGGAGTCCGAGCTCGATGCCACGCTCCTTCTTCAGGCGCAGCGCGTGGTCGGCGAACGCGCGCTGCATGGCCATTGCTGTCCGGAGCGCGCGCTGCGGGTCGTCCTCGTGGGCGACCGGCGCTCCGAAGATCACAAAGATCGCGTCCCCGATGAACTTTTCGATCGTGCCGTCGTAGCGAACGGCCTCCTCCGCGAGGTCCTCGAAGATGCCGGACATGAGCGACTGCAGCTCCTCCGGGTCCAGCTCCTCCGCCAGCGTCGTGAAGCCGACGAAATCGGCGAAGAGGACCGTGACGAGGCGTCGTTCCTGGCCGAAGCCGGGAGCTTCGAATGGCGCAGCCACTACGCGCTCAGTGTGACCGAGGCCACGCCCTCGGCGGAACCCGGGCGTCTGCGCTTCCCGGTGTCGGGCCCCCTCCGGAAGGAACCCCGACACCGCCGCGCAGAGACCGCGGGTTCCGCCCGGCAGCACCGCGCTGGTCGCCCCTGAGACGGCCAGTCAGTTTCCGGCGCAGCGACGTCCCGGGCTCGCATCGGCTACCGGTTGACCGGCGCGCTCCGTGCGGACCGCGACCATTCCCCGATCCGCTCGATCGCCTGCCGCAGGTTCGGGAGCGAGTTCGCGTACGAGAGGCGCACGTGCCCCTCGCCCGCCGGACCGAAGCAGGTCCCCGCGAGCACCGCGACGCCCGCCTCCTGGAGGATGCGCTCCGCGACGGTCGCGCTGTCGCCCTGACCAAGACCGGTGATGTTCGGGAACACATAGAACGCACCATGCGGCTCGCGGCAGGTGATGCCGTCGATCGCATTGAGGCTGGCCACCACAGAGTCGCGCCGCTCGCGGAACGCGGCCAGCATCGTGTCGAGCTCAGGCGGCCGCTGGGCCAAAGCGGCGATGCCAGCGTGCTGCGTGAACGCGGCGGTGCAGGAGACGGAGTTGGAGATGAGCTTCGTCACAGGCTCGACCAGGGGCCACGGGAACACGCCGTAGCCGAGGCGCCATCCCGTCATCGCGAACGTCTTGCTGAAGCCATCGAGGAGGATCGTCCGCTCGTCCATGCCATCCTCGGCGAGGAACGAGCGATGCGTGCCGTCATACACGATCTCGGCATAGATCTCGTCCGAGAGGAGCCATAGGTCACGAGCGCGCGCGAGCCGCGCGATCTCGCGGACCGCTTCCGCGCCGAGCATGCCGCCCGTCGGGTTGTGCGGGCTGTTCAGCACGATGAGCTTCGTCCGGTCCGTCACGAGCGAGCGGAGCTCATCGAGGTCGGGCGCGAAGTCGTTCGCCTCTCGCAGCGGGAGCGGGACACCGCGCGCACCGGCGAACGCGATCATCGACGAGTAGATCGGGAAGCCGGGGTCCGGATAGATCGCCTCGTCGCCGTCCTCGAGCAGCGCCAGCAGCGCGTAGAACATGATCGGCTTCGCGCCGGGCGTGACGATGATCTGCGCTGGGTCGACGGCGAGGCCGCGGCTCGTGGCCAGGTACGTCGCGATCGTCCCACGGAGCTCGGGGATCCCGGTCGATCCGGTGTAGTGCGTCTCGCCGCGCCGCAGCGCGGCGATGCCCGCCTCGACGACGGCTGCGGGCGAGTCGAAGTCCGGCTCGCCGATCTCGAGGTGGATGATGCTGCGACCCTGCGCCTCGAGCGCTCGCGCCTTCGCGAGCACCTCGAACGCGGTCTCGGTGCCGAGCCGGTCGAGCCGGCCCGCGAGCGCTCTCATCGTTCGGCCTCCTTCGACGCGTGCTCATGGCGGTGCTGCTGGGCGAAACGCGTGGTCCGTGCGCGTCGATCTCGGGAGTTCCTTGCGCAGAGGGGCCTGAGATCGGGAAGCCGACAGACCCGCGTTTCGCCGGCCCACGCGCGGTTCATAGCTTGCCCTCCACACACTCGCAGCCCTCGGGACCTACCACCGCGGAGTGGCGCGTGTGCGGCTCGAGCACCATGCGCTCCCCGGCGCCGAGGCGGATCACCCCTCCCGTGGCCAGGTGGAAGTCGATGGACCCGCGCACGCAGACGAGCACCTTGCGGAAATCATGCTCGTGCTCGCCGTAGACATCTCCGGGTCCGTTCGACCAGCCATACACGTCTCGCGCCTCGTTCCGTAGCGCCTCTTCCGCCGCGTGCATCGCGACATACTGACGCTATGCGCGTGGGTGCCGTATTCCCGCAGCTCGAGATCGGTCCCGATCCCGCCGCGATCGTCCGCTACGCGAGGACCGTCGAGGCGCTCGGCTACGACCACCTCGTCGTGTTCGACCACGTGCTCGGTGCGCACCCGGAGCGGCCGGGCGGCTGGACGGGACCCTATGACCACCGCTCGATGTTCCACGAGCCCTTCGTGCTCTTCGGTCACCTCGCCGCTGTGGTCACGCGCCTGCGCTTCGCCGCCGCCGTCATCGTGCTGCCGCAGCGGCAGACGGCGCTCGTGGCGAAGCAGGCCGCCGAGGTCGACGTGCTATCGGGCGGCAGGCTCACCCTCGGCGTCGGCATCGGGTGGAACCAGGTCGAGTACGAGGCACTCGGGATGCGCTTCACGGACCGTGGGAAGCGCATCGAGGAGCAGATCGCCCTCCTGCGCGCGCTCTGGACCGAGGAGATCGTGGATTTCCGCGGCCGCTGGCACCGGATCGATCGCGCCGGGCTCAACCCGATGCCGACGCAGCGACCGATCCCGATATGGATGGGCGGCGGATGGCAGGCCAGAGACCGTCAGATCATCGAGCCCGCGCTGCGGCGGATCGCCGCGATCGCCGATGGCTGGTTCACACACCTGCCCCCGAACGACGA
>JACDAF010000171.1 GCA_013695575.1 Chloroflexota bacterium
GCGACATGCTCCGGGCGCGGCGCGCGGGTCGCCGGCTCGTTGACCGGACGCCCGAACAGACGGGCGTGCTCCGCGAACGTGTACGGGCCAAACGGAATGTCGGTCCCGCAGGAGGGGCAGGCCGTACCCAGGTACATCTTGTGCTGTCCGAGACAGCGCGGGGCCGTTCGGATCGCCTTGTTCTCACTGATAAGCCTCATCGGTTCGCCCCTTTCACTGTGAGTGCCAGCGGGCGCTGGCCGCCTCGCCGTACTTCTGTGCAGCACGCTCCTCGGCTCCGGCGATCAGCTCCTCTACCTCGCCGTGCTTGGCGTGCCAGACCTCATGAGCCACGACGCGAACGACATCCCCAACGGCATCGTTGATCCAGATCGCGCCGTCCCTGTAGCTGCCGTCCAGCGGCGGAGCCTTGAAGGCGATCCGGTCCATCGATGTGGCCTCCCCGAACCAACGGAGCGGAGGGGGCGACACGCCCAAATCCACCGCGGCGTTCAGGAGCGCGACGTCGGCCTTGAGCCGTAGATCAACGCAGACCTCATCCGTGGGAACCTCGGCCCATCCCATGCCGCGCTCGGCGTAGTCGCTCGCAAGTCCACGACGGTGCGTGACCATGTCGCCCAGCCGGGATAGCTCCAAGTCGAGGACACGGTGCTGAATGGCTTCAAGCTCCTTGCGTTCATCGGCGGAGCCGGGGCACGTCGAGGAGCACGAACCCCGGTCCTGCTGCGGCCTCGCGCCAGCCCAGCTCGCGCGCCCGGACCGCCAGAGCGCGGTCTGGCCGCACGAGCAGCTGCCGCACGCCGAGCCGGGTGATGGTCTCGCGCCAGCCGGGGTGCGCCTCGATGACCGTCGTGTAGTCGTCGACCACGCGCGGGACGTATGGCGAGAGCCGCCCGTCGATGAAGACCTTCGTCGCGGGCGCGTACCAGATCAGGAAGCCTCCCCAGTCGTACTCGTTCAACAGGCCGGGTCCGGCTCGTAGAGCGGGCAGCGCGGCGACGGGATACGCGCGCAGGTCCGGCTGCGTCGGCGCGACGATCGCCGTTCCCGCGATGGAGAGCACCGCGATCGCGACGGACACCGGAGTCACGATCCGCGACGTGCCCGCCGGTCCGAAGGCAAGCTGGCGGATGCCGACGTTCTCGGCGATACCGCGCAGGGCACCGGGACCATGAGCCGCGAGGAACGGCGCGGCCGCGATACCGAGGAACGCGGCGTGGCGGGCTGCGGTGATCGCGACGAACGCGACAGGGACCAGGATGAGCGCCTCACGTGCCGCGGCGCGCCCGTGAAGCGCCGTCACGAGCACCGCCGCGAGCGTGACCGCCAGGACGAGGCCCGCCGGCGTGATGAGCTCGGGGACCGCCCACTCCTGGATGTAGCGGGGCGGTCGGAGAAAGTGTCCAGCTGGCGCGGTGAGCGCGCCGGGTCCGGCGGGCGTGAGGAGCGTCGCGATGGCCGAGGCGGCGAGAGCGAGCAGCGCCTCTCGACGCCGCAGCCACAGCGCGACGGGTGCCAGCATCGCCAGGCCGAGTGCGTAGGAGCCGTGGACGTTCGCCCAGACGAGGAAGAGCGGCACGCACGTCCACAGCGCGCGCGCCTGGCCACGAAGCGCGGCGCGAAGCAGGACGACGGCCGCCGCGAACGCGACGAGCGCAAGGAGCTGGGGGCGCTCGGTCCAGACGCCACGCAGCAGGAGGAGGGCGGGGAGGGTCGCGAGGATGGCGACGAGCGGGCGGGCGCGCTCGCCGAGGGCCACGAATGCCGTGAGCGCGATGGTCGCGCCACCCGCGAGCGCGCGGACCATCGCGACGCCCTTCCAGCCGAAGCTTTCGTACGCAAGCGCCAACACGAGCTGCCCGAGCCACTGATCGCTCTGGACCGAGGTGTTGGCGGCCGTCCACGAGTACGCCTCGATGTGGGGCGGACCGCTGGCGAGCACCTCGCGTCCGAGTGCCAGGTGCCAGAACGCGTCGGGATCGCCGACGGGCAGGAACGCGGACGCGATCGCGACAATTCCCCCCATCGCGGCGGCCAGCGCGACTCGCGCTCTCATGGACGCACGAGCAAGACCCATCGTCCCGGCTCCTGCGCGACGACGGGCCACCCTCGCTCGCCGAGCGCGGCGGCGAGCGGCCGCTGCGGTCTCAGCAGGACGAGGTGGATGTCGTGGCGCTCGAGCACCTCGGCATAGCCGGGCTGCGCCGCGACGGCCTTCGACCAATCGGCGAGGACGTCAGGCACGAACGGAAAGAGCCGCCCGTCGATGAAGGTCGGATGGTCCGGCGCCGCGCGAATGAGGTACCCGCCCCAGTCGTACTCGTGCAGGAGGTTGCCCCGCCGAGCGCGAAGCTCCGCGAGCGCGCCCGTCGGGTACCCAGCGAGGTCGGGCTCGCGCGGGGCCGCCAGGGCGCCCACGGCGACCGGAAGCACGGCGAGCGCTCCGATGGCCGCGAGCGCGAGCGGTCGGGGGAGGCGCGGCGACGACGACCGTGTGCGGCCGAGCGCCGCCGGTACCGCGGCCGCGACGAACGGGGCGAGCACGTCGCCGGCGTACGGCAGCTGGCGCTGGATCGCGAGCCCGAGCAGGGCGAACGGAACGATGACTCCGCTCCAGAGGAGCGGCGGTCCGACCTTCGCCGACAGGCCCGAGCGACCGAGGAGGAGCGCCGCCGCGAGCGCAACCAGGAGCAGCAGGGCGTAGAGCGCTCCAGCCGGTGAGAGGACGTCGGTCGGGCGCTCCTCTGCGACGCGCTGGCCCGCCGATGCCGCATAGCTCCGGGCCCAGGTGAGCGCGATGAGACCTGAGGGGTTGAACGAGCTGGCGAGAGCGGACGCGACGAGCGTGATCGCGAGGTACCGCCGCATCGGATGGCGCACCAGCTGCGCCTCGATGACGAACACGACGAGCAGCGCGAGGCCGAGGATGTACGCGCCGTGCAAGTTCGCCCAGAGGAGAGCGAGCGCCGGCAACGCGTAGAGCGGCCGCGCCCCCTCGCCGCGCCGCGCACGCAGCAGGAGATCGAGGAACACGGGAAAGAGCGCGAGCGTGAACAGCTGCGGGCGGTCTCCCCAGGCGAGCCGCGACAGCAGGATCGCGCCGACGATCGGCACGGCGGACCAACCCGGATGCGGCTGGATCCGCAAGGCGGCCCGTGAGAGGAACAGCGTGGCGACACCGACGAGCGCGGCGCGCAGCAGCTCGATGCCGACCCAGCCCCCCGCCCGAAAGGCGAGTTCGAGCGCTACCTGCCCGAGCCATTGGCCAGCGGAGTACGGCGTGCCCACACGTGTGAACGAGAACACATCGCGGTCGAGCAGCCGGCCGTGGTCGAGCATCCACGAGCCGGTCGCGAGGTGCCAGAAGAGATCGGGATCTCTGGCCGGTTCGGTCACGGCGAGGGTCGCGGCCGCCGACGCGAACACCGCCGCGAGCACGTGTGTCGCTCTCATGAGGACGAAACTAGCGGGACACGCGAGGGCCACCCTGCCGTGCGGCGTCCCTCGGCGGGGTGACGCGGCTCCTAACGGCCGGCCACCTCGCAGGGACTGCGATAGTCGTAGACGCGGATCCCATCGCGCTCCGCTCTCGCCGCGCCGGCGCGGTACTGATCGGCATACGCGGAGAAATGCGCCGGTTCGAGGACGAGGACGCGAGGGTCCACGCGACGCAGCCGGCACGATGCCGCGTCGAGCCCATCCGCGGGTGTGACGACGGTCTCCCGGCCGGTGATCCAGCGCCAGGCGGCGGCATCCATCGCCAGGAGCCGGCCGGCCGGGAGCGCGCTCACCGCGGCGAGCCGCACGCGGTACGGGCCATTGAAGCCACGGTCCCACTCGGCGATGGCCGACCACGAGACCAGCGCGATTCCGGCGAGCGCTCCGGCCGCCCCGATGCGCGCGAGATCGCCGCGACGGACGAAGAGCGAGGCGCTCCCGACGACGGCGAGCGCGACGCCGAAGGGGAAGAACGCCGCGAGCGAATGGAAGTAGGCGCCGCGGGTCGAATGCAGCGTGAAGGCGAGCGAGAGAACGATGTAGACGGTGACTGCGAGCGAGAGGTAGGCGCGCACCTCCGGGCGCGACCAGAGAGCGCGCGTCCCCGCCACGAGCCCGGGGACCAGCACGAGCGCGAAGGCCAGGATGAAGGTGATCGCGTTGGTCACGAGCGCTTCGAGGTCGCGCATCGCCGGCTCGGGCCAGGCCGCGAGGTGGCGCTCGAGCGTCGGCGGAGCGACCGCGAAGAAGTCCTCGTAGCGATCGAGGAACGCGGCCCGCGCGAGGAGATCGGGCGGGAGACCGAGGAAGGCCTGGCGGAGCTGCCAGCCGACCCCGAAGGCGAGCGCGACCGCGGCACCGGCGAAACCGGCGCGTGTGCGGAGCATGAGGAGCGGGAGGCCGAACAGCGCGCCTTCGGCGCGGGCGAGATACAGGACGCCCACGGCCAGGCCCGCGAGCGCGCCCGCGCGCACGTCCCCGGCGGCGGCCCGCCGGAACAGGAGGAAGAAGGCGGTCCCCAAGACGGCGGCCGGCGCGAAGCTGTCGGTGCTCACCCACGCGGGAGCGAAGAGGCCGCCGAGGCCGACGAGCGTCGCCGTGACCATCGCCGCACGATGCGTACCGCCGAGCGACCGCGACGCGACGTACGCGAGAACGGGGATCGCCGCACTGACGGCGACGATCGCGAGCTGGGCCGAGCCGAATGTGCCGAAGATCCCCCCGGCGAGCCGGATGCCCGCGGCCGCTATCAGCGTCGCCAACGGCATCCAGAAGCGATGGCTCGGGACGGGCAGGTCGCCCGATCCCTGCGCCTCGATGAAGTTCCATACGAAATCCGCGGTGAGCCCCTGGCCCATGGCAACACGCTCGGCCACGAGCGTGGAGTAGTACGCATCGGTGTACCCGGGCTGCGAGACGACGAGCATCGAGGCCGCGCGGACCGCAAGGAGAGCTCCGCAGAGCGCGGCGACGTGGATCCGCTGCGACCGCCGCGCGGTCAGCGAAGCCGGCTCAGCCACTTCGCGAGCCGGTCATACCGCGTCCGGAGATGGACGCCGGGTCCCGCGAGCGAGCCGTGCGCGACGGTGGGTCCGCGCAGTGCAGCGAGGAGACCGGCCGCGTCGGAGAAGTCATCCATCTCGAGATACACGCGCCCCAGCTCCCACGGCGTGTGCGCGTCGCTGCCGAGCGCGGCGGGGATCGCGTGCTGCGCGGCGAAAGCGGCGGCTCGCCGGTTGTCCTGCGCGAAGGCTTCGCGCGCGTTGAACGTCTCGATGCAGTCGACCAGCGGCACAAGCCGCTCGAGCGCGGCTCGACGGATCCGGAACCGGCGATTGCGGGAGAAAGGGTGGGGCACGCTGACGACGCCGCCCTGGTCGTGGATCCGGGCGATCGTCTCCTCCCCGCTGAGACCCGGAGGGACCGGCCGCTCGATGAACAGGCCGATGAGGTCGCCGTCAGCCGACGAGATCTCTTCCCCGACGACGACGCGGTAGCCGTCGGCGATCTCGCGCAGGCGAAGCGCTCCGGCGATCGTGTCGTGATCGGTCGCGCATACCACGTGCATCCCGGTCTCCCGGATGCGTGCCGCCTGCACGGCGATCGGGGTGCGGCTGTCCTTCGAAGCTTCGCAGTGCGTATGCATGTCGACGCGGATCCGCTTCACGGGCGACGTCCCGTCGCTGCCTTCGGCTGCGCCGGCTCCCGGGGGCCCTGCGGCTTGTCGCGGCACAGTCGCTCCTCGCCTGTTCATCGCCTGTTCGTCACCGCGTCGTCCACGATCGCGCGGATCCGCTCCTCGAACACCGGACGGTCGAACCGCCGCGCGGACTCGCGGACCCGCGCGGGGTCGAACCCGGTGCGCTCGGCCTGCCGGATGGCGACAGCGAACGCCTGCGGTTCCGGCGCCTCCACGAGAAGTCCGTTCTCGCCGTGCAGCACGATCTCGCGGGCGCCTCCTCGCGCCAGGGCGACCACCGGGGCGCCGGAGGCGAGCGCCTCGGCGCAGACCATTCCGAAGTCATCCTCCGTCGGAAAGACGAGGCCACGTGCCGCGCCGAGCAGCTCGCGAACGGTCTCTCGGCTCACGCGCCCGGCGAAGGTGACGTTCTCGCGCGCGATGCGCTCGAGCGCGGTACGCTCGCGGCCGTCGCCGACGACGATGAGCCGCATCCCGACCTCGTTGAACGCGTTGACCGCGATATCGGCACGCTTGTAGGCGACGAGGCGGCTCGGCATGCACACCCAGAAATCACCACGTGTCGGCGCGGGAACGAACTCATCCACCTCGATCGGCGGGTTCACCACCTCGCTCGGGGCGCCGTAATAGGTGGCGATCCGCCGCTGCACGACAGCGGAGTTCGCGATCCAGCGATCCACGCGGTCGGCGAACGCGCGGTCATCCTTTCGGAGGCGGATGAGCAGCTTCCGCACGAGGCCGCGCAGCGGTGCCGGCACCTCCTCTTCCAGGTAGCGCTCGCTCCAGTCCCAGAGATACCGCGTGGGCGAGTGACAGTACGCAACGTGGACGGTCCGCTCGCCGAGCGAGATGCCCTTGATGAAGGCGCTCGTCGAGGTGAGCACGACGTCGGTGTCCGCCGGGACCCGCAGTGACCGCGCGGCACGCGGGTAGAGCGGCAGGAGCACGCGATGCGCGCCGTGCCCGATCGGGAGCTGTTGCAGGAAGGACGTGCGGAGCGTCCAACCGGACAGCGCCCCGTACGCGTCGCGGTCGTGGAAGAACGTGTACACGGGCGCCCGTGGCCACATCGCGTGCAGGACGTCGACGACGCGCTCCGCGCCACCGTGTACGGAGAAGTATTCGTGGGCAAGCCCGAGCTCCATCTATCGGGGCGCCCGTCGCTGCCCGTGATCGCGAAGCCGCCGCGCGATGACCCGCGCGACGAACGCGGGCAGGACGCGCTGACGGCGCCAGCGTGACGGATCCTGCGCCAGGCGCCAGAGCCACTCGAGCCCGACACGATGAATCACACGCGGCGGCACACGGACCACACCTGCGAGCTGATCGAACACGCCACCGACGCCGATCGCGAGTCGGACCGTCGGCAGCCGATCCAGGTTTCGCGCGATCCAGCGCTCCTGCCGCGGCATACCGAACGCGACGAGGATCACGTCCGGCGTGGCGGCGTTCACGCGCTCGACGCTGTCCGCGTCGCGATCGTGCGCACCGGCGTACGTCCCGGCGATCCGCAGCCTGGGCTCCCGACGGACCAGCATCGCAGCGGCCCTCTCGGCGATGCCGGGAGCGGCACCGAGCAGGAACACGGACAGGGACCGTCGCGCGAGCATGGGGACAAGGTCGTCGACGAGCAGCCGTCCAGGCGCGCGGCCAGGAAGCGGCTCGCCCACGATCCGGGAGGCGAGCACCGCACCGGTGCCGTCGGGCAGGACGAGGTCCGCGTGGTGAGCGAGCGCGGCGACGTCTGGGGCCCGGTCCGCGAGCATCACGAACTCCGGGTTTGCGGTGATCACGAACGTCCGGCGCTCGCCAGCGAGCCGCCGCTCGATCTCGCGGACGGCGGCTCGCAGATCGAGCGCGTCGAAACCGACGCCGAGGATGTCCACGCGCGTGGAGGGTGCCGCCGAGGACGGAGCCGGGGAGTGACCCGGCGACGCGGGGAATGGGGCCCTCGTGCCGCGAAGCGGGCCCGGCGTCACGTCAATGGACGACAGCGGCGCTTGGGTGGAGGGGGTGGTGCGCGAGGGCGAGACCCGTGCCGTCAGGCACGAGCGCGCGGCTGGAGAGATCCGTCCGCGCGAGGCTCTGGCCGGGGACGTACACGACCACGTTGGCGTTCCCGAGGTCGATTCCGATCTGACGAGCTCCGAACACGAGCGCGAGTTTAGTGGCGTGCGCCCGACCGGACCTCCGTACGAGACGCGGTGCGCTCGAAGACGCGCAGGCGTCCGAGCAGCCACACGAGTCCGAGGTACCCGAGGTAGGCGACGATCTCGATGACGGTGGGCTCGTCCTGGTAGCCGAAGAGAGCGCGGAGGATCGAGCCGAGGCCGGAATCGTCCGCCAGCGCCGCCTTCGTGCTCCAGACCTTCGGCCCCTCGACGGCGGACAGGATCCCGGCCTCAGCGAACTCGTGCGCCGCGTGCGCGACCAGTCCCGCCGCGAAGAACACGAGCAGCAGACTCGTCACACGGAAGAACGTCTGGAGGTCGATCCGACGACCGAAGACGTAGATGACGACACCGACGCCGAGCGCCAGCGCGAGCCCGACGAGGGCGCCAATGAGCTTGCCCTCACCCGGCGCCGCGAACAGCAGCAGCGCGAGCTCGACGCCCTCACGCACGACGGCGAAGAACGCGATGGCGAAGAGTCCCCAGGTGCCGGCACCGCGCGCGAGCGCATCCGCGACCCCTCGCTGCAGCTCACCCTTCAGATACCGCGCGTTGCGCAGCATCCAGAGGATCATCCAGGTGAGGAAGACGGCGGCGAGGAGCATCGTCGTCCCCTCGAAGACCTGCTCCATGGTCCCTTCGAACGACGCGCCGAGCGCGTTCAGGAGCGCAAGGAAACCGAGGCTCACGGCCGCCGCGGCACCGACGCCGGCCCAGACCCAGCGGCGCGCCCGCCGCGCGCCGACCTGCGAGAGGTACGCGAGCAGGATCCCAACGACAAGGGCCATCTCGATCCCCTCGCGCAGCGAGATCAGGAGCGCGCTGAGGTCGGCAGCCGTCACTGGTAGCCTCCGTAGGAACCCTGGGGGTTCTTGTTAGGCGAGCCTAATATGCGGTGGCCTGGGAGGTCAAGAATGGCGACCTCACCTGCGAGCGAGGAGTACCTCCAGGTCATCTACACGCTCAAGGACGAAGGCGCGAGCGTGATCGGCGCCAGGATCGCCGAGTTTCTCGGCGTTTCGGCGCCAGCGGTGTCCGAGATGCTCCACCGCCTCGATCGGGACGGCCTCATCACGATCAGCGACCGCCACGAGGTGCGCCTCACCCCGGCTGGGCAGACCGCGGCGAACACCGTGGTGCGTCGGCACCGCCTCGTCGAGCGGTTCCTCGTCGACGTGCTCGGATACGAGTGGTGGAAGGTGCACGACGAGGCGGAGCGGCTCGAGCACGTGCTGTCACCGGAGATGGAGGAGCGGATGACGCGCGTGCTTGGCGACCCCCTGACCTGCCCGCACGGTAACCCCATGCCCGGCGTGACACCGGCGCCGACGCGCACGCTCGGCTCGCTCGACCGGGGTGAGGCTGCCGTGATCGAGCGCATCCCGGACCAGTTCGAGCACGAGCCGGGATTCCTCGAGTACCTCGACGGCGTCGGCCTCCGCCCCGGCACAACGGTGACGCTGGTCAGCCGCGCGGCCGGAACCCTGCGGGTATCCGTCGAGGGCACGACGCGCGACGTGCGCGGGGATTGCGGGCAGAAGGTGTGGGTGCGCGCCTGATGGGGACCATCTACGTGCAGCAGGATCCTGTCGACGGGACGTTCACCGCGCACGTGCTGGAGCTCCCAGGGTGCAATGCACGCGGTGGCACGCGCGAGGACGCGGTTGAGAAGGTGAAGCACAGCTTCCGTGACTACCTCGCACTCCTCCGGTCACGCGGCATGTCCGTCGACCACTTGAGGGAAACGGATGTCGACCGCTTTGAGGTGAAGGATCCTCCGTCACGCGGCATCTTTCCGGAGGACTTCCGCCAGATGGACGAGCACGAGATGCGGGATTTCCTCCGCCAGATGGAGGCCTCGCGGTCCGCCCTCCTTGCCCAGCTGCGGGGACTGTCGGCGGAGCAGCTCGAGAAGCAGCCCACACCGTCGATGTGGAGCGTGCGCGGGGCGCTCGAGCACATCATGGAGACCGAGGTCGCGCTGCTCTCGAAGCTGGAGAGGTGGCCCGATCGCGAGTTCGCCACGCTGCAGGCCGTGCACCGCTTGACGTTCCAGCGATTCACGGTCATGGATCCGGCCGACACAGCGATGGATCACACGATCGAGGGTCGCCGCTGGAGCACGCGCACGGTGATGCGACGCATCCTCGAGCATGAATACGAGCACCTGGGGCATATCCGGGAGATCGTCGCCGCTCTCGGCAGCGATCGTCCGCCGGAGTGAGCAGTGGCGTGACCCGGAATGGCAGCAAGCCGTTTCCGGGACACGCCACTAGGTCGCTGGAGCCCGCGCCCACTCCAACGCGCGAGCCGCATGCCGCTCGATGAGGCCGCGCTGATCGGGACGGATATCGGGAAGCCCGTCCGGTCTGAACCAGCGGAGCTCCGAGAGCTCGCCCGAGAGCCGCTGTGCCCCGCCCACGACGCGGTAGGGATAGACGAGCTCGATGCGCGCCCAGCGGTAGCCGGCCTCGGCTTCGAGGAGCGGCCCGATCTCGACGCGTAGACCCGTTTCCTCCGCGATCTCGCGCTGCAGCGCATCCTCGAGTCGCTCGTCTCGGTCGATGAATCCGCCGATCAGCCGCCATCGTGGCGAGCCGAAGCGATGCATGGCCAGCAGGATGCGACCTTCGGGGTCGACGCCGATCCCCACCACACCCACGAGGAACTTCTGGTGCGCGGCGCTCATGAACCGTCGCTGCCACCGGACCGGGAACGCGTTGAAGACCTTGGCCAGCGCGCGTATCAGCATCGTGGGAGAGTAGAGGCCTAGTACACCCCGATCGCGACGATCCCGTGCGCTTTCGGCACGTGGACCTTCTGCACGACCTGCCGGGTCTTCGCGTCGATGACGTTCACCATGCCATCGATGTTGCTCGTCGCGAGCACGCGGTCTCCAAGCGGGTCGTACGTCATGTGGAAGACGTGCCGGCCCAATGGAGTGTCGCCCACGATCTTTCGCTGCTTCCAGTCGACCCAGAGAAGCGACGCGCCGTTCGACCCCTTCTCGGCGCTCCAGTGGCTCGAGATGAGCATGATCGACGTGTCCGGCAGGAAGTACTGCCCATCGCGGTTGGCTTTCTGCCCGTGGAACGGATAGCGGCCGGGAAAGCGGATGGTCTCCTTCA
>JACDAF010000186.1 GCA_013695575.1 Chloroflexota bacterium
CCCTGCCGCACGTGCTCCATGAGGCGCTCGAAGCTCGGGGCGAACACGATGTTCGTGAGGCCCTGCACGAGGTAGTAGACGCCCGTCAGCGCGACCATCTGCGGCAGCGACCAGCCGTTCAGCGAGCCCGTGTGCGAGAAGATGACGAGCACGGCGCCGAGGCTCGTTCCGATGACCAGGAGCATCTCGAGGATGCCCATGAAGAAGTTCGTGCGGTACTCCAGCTCGAATTGGAACTCCGTCGAGACGAACGAGCCGAAGATCCGAAGGTAGCGGCCCACGCTACGCACCGACCGCCGAGTACTGGCGCAGTCCCGCGCGCCAGGCGAACGTGAACCCGACCCAGGCGATCGCGAGCCAGATGGCCTGGGCCGCGATGATGAGGAGCGAGGCCTCGAGGCTCGTCGAGCCGCGCAGGATCTCCGTCGGCGCCCCGAGCATGTACCAGAACGGCAGCGCGTAGCTCAGCGCCTGGAGCCAGCCCGGTACGAGGGCGATCGGCGCGATCTGGCCCGCGAAGATGAAGCTCGCGCGCATGAAGAGCGTGTTCGCGGTGCGCATCCGTGTCACCCAGAAGGCAAGCGTCGCGATGACCCAGGTGAACACGAACGCCAGCGCCGCGGCGAGGATGATGCTCGGGACGAACAGGACGAGGTGGTACGGCTGCGTGTCGAAGCGCGCGCCGAACGTCAGCACCACTCCGACCAGGACGAGCGAGAGCGGGACGATGGTCGTGAGCTTGAAGACCGCGTTCTCGACGATGCTGTAGTGCAGCGGGTGCAGCGGTCGCAGGAGCTTCGGCGAGAGCCTCCCCTGCCGGATCTCGAACTCGAACTCGTGCGAGTTCCAGGCCATCGTGAGGTGCGTCACGAGCGTCAGGCACACGAAGTACGTCGTGAAGTCGCCGACGCTGAACCCGCCGACGCTGCCGCCCTGCGTCGTGGCGACCGCCGCCCACGCGGCGAGGAAGATGATCGGACGGATGATGGAGAAGAGCATCCAGAGGAGCGCCTGCACGCGGTACTGCGCCGCCTGCTGGAGCTGCCAGACGAGCAGCGCGCGATACGTCGCGAGCCTCACCGGGTCGCCTCCGCGAGCTCAGGCGAGGAAGGGTGGTCGGTGACCTGCTCTCCCGAGAAGACGCGATCGATCACCTCCTCGATCGGGGGGTCCTCGACGGACAGATCGGCCAGGCCGCTCTCGAGATCGCGGACGAGGCGAGCGGTCCGTTCGGCGGCCTCGGCCCGCGGGACACGGAGCCGCACGACGCCGTTCTCGCTCGATACGACATCGCCATACGCGGAGAGATCCCGGCCGAGCGCGCCGTCCCGCAGGGTCGCACCGACGAGCTTGTAGGGCGCCATCCGCTCCGCCAGGTCGGCGAGTCCTCCGTCGTACAGGATCCGCCCGTGGTGGATGACGATGACGCGGCGGCAGAGCGCGACGATGTCGTCCATGTAGTGGCTCGTGAGCAGGATCGTGCCGCCGCTGCGCCGGTTCAGCTCCCTGATGAACGTGCGGATCCGGGCCTGCATCGACACGTCGAGACCGAGCGTCGGCTCGTCGAGGAACACGACCTCAGGGCGGTGCAGGAGCCCCGCGGCGAACTCGACCTTCATCCGCTCGCCGAGCGAGAGCTGCCGCACGGGCTTGTGCAGGAGCGGCCCAAGCTCGAGCAGCTCCGTGAGCTCGTCCAGAGTCTCCCGGTACTGCGCGTCGCCGATATCGTAGATCTGCTTCAGCACGAGGAACGAATCCGCCGCCGGGATGTCCCATACCAGCTGCGTGCGGTTGCCCATGAGCAGCGTCATGCGCCGGAGGAAGCGGTCCTCGCGCCGCCACGGCACGTGGCCGAGCACGCTGGCCTCACCACTGGTCGGGAAGAGCAGTCCCGAGAGCATCTTCAGCGTCGTGGTCTTCCCCGCCCCGTTCGGCCCGAGGAATCCGACGACCTCGCCGGACGCGATCCCGAAATCGATCTCCGACACGGCGGGAACGTCCTTGTACGTGCGCTTCACGAGCGAGCGGAACGTCGCGCCGAGCCCCGTCGCGCGCTCGTGCACCCTGTAGATCTTCGTGAGCCCGCGGACGTGAACGACCGGCGCTGTCATGGACAGACGAGCGTACCCGAGCGACCGAGCCTGCCTCATCGTCGCGTGCGTTGATTCGATGGTCGCTATCGTCGTGGCGATGGCGAAGGACCCGCCTCGCGCGACGCGCCCCCACATCCCCGGATACGGCATTCCGCACGCACCCGAAGGGATGCTCCCGTGGGGCGAGGTCGAGCGTGCGCTGGGTGGAGCGCCACGCTACTGGATCGCGACCACCGACGACGCGGGTGCGCCACACGTCATCCAGCAGTGGGGCGCGTTCATCGATGGAAGCCTCTACTTCGAGGGTGGCTCGGACACGCGCTGGGCGCGCAACCTCGCGCGCGACCCGCGCATCGCCGCGAGCGTCGAGGCCGAGGGCCTCGCGATCATGATCGAAGGACGCGTCGAGTGGCTCACGCCGCACCCGACGCTGGCCAACGCGATCATCGCGTCGTACGCGACGAAGCCGTACGGCTACACACCCGATCCAAAGCACTGGGTAGGCGATCGCCTCGTCGCCATCCGGCCGGTGAAGGCCTTCGCGTGGAGGTTCGAGGACTTCAACACGACCGCGACGCGGTTCCGGTTCGCGTGAGCGTCCATGCCGCGGACTGCATCTTCTGCCGCATCGTGGCCGGTGAGGCGGAGAGCGCCCGTGTCTACGAGGACGACAGCGTCCTCGCCTTCCTCAACATCGCGCCCGCCACCGAGGGCCACACCCTGGTCATCCCGAAGCGGCACGCACGCAACATCTTCGACATCGCCCCCGCGGACCTCGGGGACGTCGCTCGGGCGGCCAAACGCGTCGCCGAATTGCAGCGCGATCGGCTCGCCTGTGAGGGTGTGACGCTCTTCCAGTCGAACGAGGCGGCCGGCTGGCAGAGCGTCTTCCACTACCACGTCCACGTGGTGCCGCGCTACCGCGACGACCCGCTCGTTCCGCCGTGGCGTCCCACGACGGCCGAGCCCGCGACGCTGGAGCGCATCGCGGGGCGCCTGCGCGGGGTCTGAGACCGAACCCGAGCCAGGCCCCGAGCGTGGAGGTCCCTGGGACTCAGCCGCCGACCGCGCGACGGATGTCGCTGATGCTCACCAGGACGAGGAGAGCGAGCAGGAGGACGAACCCGGCCGCGTGGATGCCCGCCTCGAGCTGCGGTGAGAGCCTGCGGCGGAAAAGCCCCGCGACGAGCACGAAGAAGAGGCGCCCGCCGTCGAGACCGGGGAACGGCACGATGTTGAGAACACCGAGGTTCACCGAGAGGACCCCGACGAGCTTGAGCAGTGTCGGGAGACCCAGCTCGGCGACCTGCCCCGTGACCTGGAAGATGCCGACGGGCCCCGTGACCTCCGGCGCCGGGCCGGTGCCGCTGCCGCCTCGGCCGATCAGCTGTCCGGGAAGCTCCAGGATCTGCGTGACGACCTCGCCGCTGAGCGCCCACGCCTGCCCGAAGGCCTCCGGAACGCCGACCGCCATCGGCCCCTGGACGTCCTCGATCTTGATCCCGAGTGGTCCTTCGCCCTCGGGCGGCTCCGCTCGTGGGATCGCCCGCACTGTCGGGATCGGGCGGCCGTTGCGCATGACCTCGAGTGCGATCTCCTTCTCGACGTTGCGGCGCGTGTACTGGATGAGCTCGCGCGTGGTCGACACCTTGCGCCCGTCGACGCTCACCACGATGTCGCCCGGCTGGAAGCCGGCGACCTCGGCTGGTGAGCCCGCCGCGACCCCGCGTTCGGCGACGCGCACCTCGCCCGTTGGCCCGGTCGTCCCCATCGCGAACGCGGCCGTGAGAACGACCAGCGCGAGGACGAAGTTCATGGTCACGCCCGCCACGAGGACGATCGCCTGGGCCCACCAGGGCTTCGAGGTGAAGGCGCGCGGATCGCCTTCGCCCTGCTGCTTGATGGAGAAATCATCCTGCCCGAGGATCCGCACGAAGCCGCCGAACGGTATCCAGTTCAAGGTGTAGTCGATCTCGGCATGTCGGACACCGACCGCCCGGGGCGGGAAGCCGAAGGCGAACTCGAGCACCTTCATCCCGAGGAGCCGCGCCGTCAGGTAGTGCCCGAACTCGTGCACCGCGATGATGAGCGTGAACACGAGAAGGAAGATCGCGAGCGTCCGCAGGCTACCGAGGATCTCCATCGCTACGATGTCCGAACGACGCTCGGCGGGGCAGGACGGTCACGCCGAGCGGCGCGAGGCATGATCACCTACTTGCCGCCGCGGCCGGCAGCGTGAGCGACTCGCGCACGGCCCGGTCGATCGCGACGATCTCGGCGAGCTCCGGAGCCTGCCCGCGGCCCTCGTGTGCCCCGAGCTCCGCGCCGTGCCGGAGCATGCCCGGGATCGCTGTGAACGCGATCTCATTCCGGAGGAACGCGTCGACGGCGACCTCATCGGCCGCCGACAGCCCGACCATCGCGGCGAGATCGCCCGAGCGCGCTGTCTCGAGCACGATCGCGAAGCACGGGTAGCGCGCAGGGTCGACGGGTCCGAGGCGGAGCGAGCGCACCTGCTCCCAATCGAAGCGCGGCGCCGGGCACTCGGCGCGGTCCCAGAGGAGGGCGTACTGGATCGGCAGGCGCATGTCGGGCTCGGCGAGCTGCGCCTTCACGCTGCCGTCCGCAAGCTCCACGAGCGCGTGCACGACGCTCTCGTGATGCAGCACCACGTCGATGCGGTCGTACGGGAGGTCGTACAGCCAGCGCGTCTCCACGACCTCATAGCCCTTGTTCACGAGGGTCGCGGAATCGATCGTGACCTTCGGGCCCATCGTCCACGTCGGATGCTGCAGCGCCTCCTCCGCGGAAACGCTGGCGAGCTCGACGGGCTCGCGGTCGCGGAACGCACCGCCGGAAGCCGTGAGCGCGACGCGCCTGACGTGTCGTGGCTCCACGCCCTCGAGGCACTGCCACAGCGCGTGGTGCTCACTGTCGACGGGGCGCAGCCGTTTCCCGGCGCCCCCGGCGAGGGCGCGCACGAGGTGCCCCGCGACAACGAGCACCTCCTTGTTCGCAAGCGCGACGTCCTTGCCCGCCCCGAGCGCGGCGAGTGTGGCCTCGACGCCGGCGAAACCGGGCGTGGCGACGAGGACCAGATCGACGTCGCCCGCCGTCGCGCTCTCTCGCAGACCCGCAGTCCCCACGAGCGCCCGCGCGCCGAACTCCGTCGCGAGCGCCGCGAGCTCGGTCCGCCGCCGGTCCGCGGCGAGCGCGACGACCTGAAGCCGGTCCGGGTGCAGGCGCGCGATCTCGAGCGCCTGCCGGCCGATCGAGCCCGTCGCGCCGAGGACCGCGAGCCGCGTGGTCATCTCCCCATCATCCCAGACCGCGCGACGACGAAACCGAGGTACACGACGGGCGCGACGAGCAGCAGGCTGTCGATGCGATCGAGCACGCCACCATGGCCCGGGATGATGCCGCCCGAGTCTTTCGCCCCGGCGGCCCGTTTCAGAGCGGACTCGATGAGATCGCCCGCGAGCGCCGCCGGTCCCGCGAATAGAGCGACGATCGCGACGGCTGCCGGCGCAAGCCCGTAGACGGCACCGAACGCCAGCGCGACCAGCGCCGCAGCCGCGATGCCCGCGACGGTGCCCTCGAGCGTCTTCCGCGGGCTGAGAAGCGGCGCGATGCGCCGCCGGCCGATACGGGACCCCACCGCATACGCGGAGATGTCCGCCGCCCAGGTCACCGCGAGCGCCAGCAACGCCCACCTCGCGAAGGACGGCGCGACGGTGCCCCGTTCGCCGGCCCAGGCGAACTGCAGCTGCGCGAGCGCGGCGAGCCCTCCCGTCAGGTAGAGGCCGCCCACGATCAACGCCGCGCCAAGGGCCGCCCCACGGAACGCGCGACGGGCGAGACGGGCAAGCTCGACGTAGGCGAGCACGCCACCGACTATCAGCAGCGGTATCCACGCGAACGAGAACACCAGCAACGAGAGCAGCACGAGCGCGCCGTACCCGGCGCCGGCGACGACGCGGGTTCCGGCGCGGCCGGGTGCCGCGCTCGGGCCAGGCGGGCTAACGGCCGAAGCGGCGTTCGCGCGTCGCAAACGATTCGAGCGCGCGATCGAGATCGCCGACCGAGAAGTCCGGCCACAGCACGTCTGTCGCCCACATCTCGGCGTAGGCGACCTCCCAGAGCAGGAAGTTCGAGACACGCAGCTCCCCGCCGGTGCGGATCATGAGGTCGGGGTCAGGATGCAGAGGAGCGTAGAGCCGAGAGCCGATGGCTTCCTCGTCGACCCCCTCGGGCCGGATGCCCTCACGCACGATGGCCCGCACTGCATCCACGATCTCGGCGCGCCCGCCGTAGTTGAAGGCGATGGTCATCGTGCCATTGGTACCGGCCGCCGTGGCCGCCACCGCCTCAGCGATCGCGCGCTGCGATCGCTCCGACACCTCCCCGAGGCGTCCGATGACCCGGAGGCGGACGCCGTCGTCAACAAGCGCCCGCGTCTCGCGACGGATCGTCTCCTCGAGGAGTGCCATGAGCGCGCCCACCTCTTCGTCGCCGCGTTTCCAATTCTCGGTCGAGAAGCCGTACAGCGTTACGTACTCGACGCCACGATCGCGTGCCGCCTTCACGGTGCGGCGGATGGTCTCGACCCCCGCGCGGTGGCCGGCGATCGCCGGCAGATGCCGGCGCTTCGCCCAGCGGCGGTTCCCGTCCATCACGAAGGCGATATGGCGCGGGACCGCTCGCTCGGTCACACGCTGAGGATCTCTTTCTCCTTCACGGAGCCGATCTCGTCGCACTGGAGGATGTAGCGGTCGGTGAGCTTCTGGAGTGCCGCCTCGGCCCGCTTCATGTCGTCCGCAGAGACGCCGGCGCCCTTCTCCTTCGCGCGCAGCTCGTCGTGCGCGTGCCGTCGGAGGCCGCGAATCTCGACGCGACCCTCTTCTACCTTCTTGTGCAGCTGCTTCACGAGGTCCTTGCGGCGCTCCTCCGTGAGCGTGGGGATCTGCAGGCGGATGAGCGCGCCGTCGTTCGACGGCGTGAGCCCGAGGTCGCTCGCGATGATCGCCTTCTCGATCGGCTTGATCAGGCTCTTGTCCCACGGCTGGATGACGATCTGCCGCGGCTCAGGAGCGCTGATCGCGGCGAGCTGGATGAGTGGCGTCGGGGTGCCATAGGCATCGACCTCGAGCGACTCCACGAGCGACGGCGCGGCGCGGCCGGTCCGGACCGTCGCGGCATCCTTCTTGAGCGCCTCGATCGCTTTCTTCATGCGCGTGTCGCTCATGGCGAGGACCTCTTCGAAGGCCATCAGCTGCTCACCAGCGTGCCGACGGCTTCGCCCTTCGCGGCCCGGACCATCGCACCCTTCGCCGACAGGTCGAACACGATGATCGGGAGGCCGCGCTCCTCCGCGAGCGCGGCGGCGGTCGCGTCCATCACGCTCAGCCGCTTCTCCAGGAGATCCCGGTACGTGAGCTCGGTGAACTTGCGGGCGCTTGCGTCGGTCTTCGGATCGGCGCTGTACACGCCGTCGACGTGGTTCTTACCCATGAGGATGACCTTGGCATCGATCTCGGCGGCGCGGAGCGCGGCGGCCGTGTCGCTCGTGAAGAAGGGGTTGCCGGTGCCCGCGGCGAAGATCACGACGATCCCCTTCTCGAGGTGGTGCATCGCCCGTCGCCGGATGTAGGGCTCCGCGACCTCCTCGATCCGCAGGGCCGACTGCACGCGAGTCGGAACACCGATCGCCTCCAGCTGCGATTGGAGCGCGAGCGCGTTCATGACCATGGCGAGCATGCCCATGTAGTGGGCCGTGGCCTCCTCGATCCCCTGCTCGGCGACCGCGGCGCCGCGGAGCCAGTTGCCACCGCCGATGACGACGGCCACCTCGACGTCGAGCGAGCGCACCTCACGGATCTCCTCCGCGAGGTACCGGACGTAGCTCGGCGAGATGCCGAATGTCCGCTCACCCAGGAGCGCTTCACCGGAGAGCTTCAGCAGGACCCGTCTGTACTTCGCCGTCGTGGCCACGGCCCGAGTCTAGTGTCGCGACCCGGAGGTCGGGCGCAGATTCGTGGGCCGGGACGCCGCGGCCAAGGAGCCGAGGAGCACGCGAGGGAGTGCATCCGCAGATGCTCGACCGAGCGCGCGACGAACGGTGTGGGCGAAGCCCTTACGACGTCTTGCCGAGCTCGAACCGAGCGATGCGGCGGACGTGCACGTTCTCTCCGGTCGACGCCGCGAGCGCCGTCACGAGGTCGCCGATGGTCCTGCCGGCGTCCTTGATGTACGACTGCCCGAGGAGCTCGTCCACGTCGGCGGGCTCCATGGCCGCGACCTGCATCGCGATCTCGCGCGCCAGGTCCTTGAAGTCCTGGTTGCGCGCGACGAAGTCCGTTTCGCTCGACAGCTCGACCAGAGCGCCGATGCGCCCGCCGGCATGGATATACGCCTCCACGGCGCCCTGGTTGGCTTCGCGCTCCGCTGTCTTCGCCGCGCGCGCGAGCCCGCGCTCCTTGAGGAGCGACTTCGCCTTCTCGTAGTCGCCGGCGGCATCCTGGAGCGCCCTCTTGCAGTCCATGACGCCGGCACCGGTCTCTGTCCGGAGCTTCGCGACCTCCCGCGCGCCGGCCACCCGCTACTCGCCCTCTTTCTTCGTGCCCGGTGCGGGCTTCGCGGGCGCGGAGCCGCTCGCGTCGGGCGCGGGCTGCGCGATCGACTCGTCGGTCGACGGAGCGGTCTCGTCGGCCGCCGGGCGCCCCTCGGATGCGTCCGCGACCGGCTCCTCGTAGCCCCCGATCGGGTACTCGTCCTCCTCCGGCTCGTAGACGCGCGGCGTCCGCCGCCCGCGCGGCGCGCCGCCGGCCTCAGCCGCCTCTTCTTCGCCGTCCGTCGCCGTCCGGTAGCCCATGTCCTCGGGAGTTGCCTCCTTGTGCGCGGCGTCGTACTCCTGTCGGCCTTCGAGGATCGCGTCGGCCATCTTCTGGCAGATGAGCTTCACCGCGCGGATCGCGTCGTCGTTCGCCGGGATGATCACATCGATGAGATCCGGGTCGCAGTTCGTGTCGACCATCGCAACGATCGGGATCTCAAGGCGACGCGCCTCCTCGACCGAGATGTGCTCGCGATGCGGGTCGACGACGAACAGGCACGTCGGCGGGCGCTTCAGCTCGCGCACGCCCTGGAAGAAGCGGTCGAGCCGGATACGCTCGTCCTCGAGCCGCTGCGCGTCCTTCTTCGGCATCGTGAGGAAGTCGCCGCGCTCCTTGCGGTCGGTGAGCTCGTTCAGACGGTTGATGCGGCGCTGGATCGTCGTGAAGTTCGTCAGGAACCCGCCCAGCCAGCGCTGGTTCACGTAGTGCATCCCAGCGCGCTTGGCCTCCTCGGCGATCGACTCCTGGGCCTGCTTCTTCGTGCCGACGAAGAGGACCTGGCCACCGTTCGAGGAGTGGTCGCGGACGAACGTGTACGCCTCCTCGACGCGCGCGAGCGTCTGCTGCAGATCGATGATGTGGATCCCGTTGCGCTCCATGAAGATGAAGCGCTTCATCTTGGGGTTCCAACGCCGGGCCTGGTGGCCGAAATGGACGCCCGACTCGAGCAGCTGCTTCATGGTGACGACCGGCATGGCTCTCACTTCCCTTGTTCCGCCGCCGCCTACGCGAGCGCCCCTTGTCGTTCTCAGGGGAGGGCGCTGTCCAGGCCGGCGTGTGAAGTACCGGCGTGCGGCCGGTCCAGACCAAGTGTAGCCCTCCTGGGCACTCGCGGATGAGGGCGAGCGACGATCGGCCAGGGATGCGAATGAAAGCGACGCAACGATCGCCTAGGCCGCGACCGTCTCCCTTGCCGCGCGTCGGGCGACGTCCGCGAGGCCCGCGATGAAGCGCGGATCCGTGTTCGGCATCCGGATGCGTCGGTATCGAAGCCCGTGGGTCGCTGCCTCGGCGGCCGTGGCCACGTCGAGGTCGTACAGCACCTCGAGGTGGTCCGCGAGGAACTGGACCGGCACGACGATCACATCGCGGGCCCCGCCTTGGGCGATCGCCGGGAAGAGCTCCTTGAGATCAGGCCGCAGCCACTCCTCCTGCGTGTGTCCGGCGCTCTGGTAGGCCCAGCGCCACGCTCCGGACGCCAGCCCGAGGCGAGCCGCAACGAGCTCCGCGGTCTCGCGCAGCTGCGCGACGTATCCCGGCTCGGCGTCGAACACGCGCCTCGGCAGGCTGTGCGCGGTGAACACGATCGGGCCGTCAGGGTCCCGTTCTGCGAGCACGTCCCGCACGAGCGCGGCGAGCGCGTCGACGAACGCCGGCTCGCGGTGCCACGCGCGGACAAGCGTCGTTCTGGTGCCGCGCGCCGCGGCGGCCTCCTCGAGCGCCCGTCCGTAGCCGGCCATCAGCAATGGCGAGAACTGCGGTGACATGACGACGCCGACCACACTCCCGACGTCTTCGAGAGCGAGCACGGCATCGGCGATCGACGGCGCGGAGAAGCGCATGCCCGCACGCGCGCGCCACCCGGCACCGAGCTCGACCTCGAGCGCCGAGGCCTGCGCGCGCGTCCGCTCGACCAGCGGCGACCAGCCGATGCGCTCGTATCGCGCGACGAACTCGCGCACGAGCTCGGCGGCCGGCTCTTTGCCTCCGCGCACCCGCGCGAGGTAGCCGGGGACGTCGGCGGCGCCCGACGGCGCGCCGTACGTCATCAGCACGACGCCCGTCGTCACGCCGGGACGGCCTCGGTCTCGCGCGCGACGAGCTCGACGAGCCGCGCGAGGATCTCCGCGTCCGTTTCGGGAAGGACGCCGTGACCGAGGTTGAAGACGTGGCCGGGGCGGCCACCCGCCCGGCGGAGGACATCGCGCGCGGCATCGGCGACGACCTCGAACGGCGCGAGGCAGACACCAGGATCGAGGTTCCCCTGGATGCCCAGGTGGTGGCCGATCCGCGACCACGCCTCGTCCAGCGGGATCCGCCAGTCGACGCTCACCGCGTCCGGGCACGAGGCCGCGAGCAGCTCCGTGAGGGCGGGGTTGCCGGTAGCGAAGTGGATCCGCGGCACGCCGGTGCCGGCGAGCGCCGCGAAAATCCGCGTCGTGTACGGCAGCACGGCTCGCTCGTAGACAGCGGGCGAGAGCGCTCCCGCCCACGAGTCGAAGAGCTGAATGACGTCCACGCCGCTCTCGATCTGGGCCCGCACGTACCGCATCAGCACCTCCGCGAGCGTCGACATGAGCGCGTCCCACAGCACGGGATCCGAGTACAGGAGTGCTTTCGTCCGCGTGTAATCGCGCGAGGGGCGTCCCTCGATGAGGTACGAGGCGAGCGTGAACGGCGCTCCTGCGAACCCGATCAGCGCGATGCCGCCCGGAAGGTCGCGCCGGAGCGCGCGGATGGTCTCGAAGAGGTACGGCGTCGCCTCCTGTGCGTCGATGACGCGGAGGGCAGCGACGTCGGCCGCCGTTCGCAGCGGGCGCTCGACGATCGGGCCGAGGTCGGCCTGGATATGGAACGGCACGCCCATGCCGTCGAGCGGCAGCATGATGTCGGCATAGAGGACCGCTCCGTCGACGCCAAGGCGGTCGACGGGCATGCGCGTCACGCGCGCACACAGCTCGGGCGTGCGCGCGATCTCGAGGATGTCGTGCCGCTCGCGAAGCGCCCGGTACTCCGCGAGGCAACGGCCCGCCTGACGCATGAACCAGACCGGCGTGCGCTCGATAGGC
Source organism: Chloroflexota bacterium (assembly GCA_013695575.1). GTDB lineage: Bacteria > Chloroflexota > Limnocylindria > P2-11E > P2-11E > JACDAF01. The sequence goes on from JACDAF010000186.1 coordinate 11,776, forward strand.
TCGCGGCGGAGCGCGCGCACCAGCAGCGGTGCGCTCGATCGTGCACCACCCTCGACCGGGATCGGCCTGGGAGTCGGCGCGCTCACGGCGTCACGCGAACGCTCGCGCCATCGACGCGGTCGAGCGCATCGGCCAGTGGGAGCGCGCGTCCGACGAAGATCGGCGTCTCGCGCTCCGTGTAGGCGGCCGATTCCGTTTCACGGAGCTCGGCGACGAGCGCGACGAAGTCACGAACATCGTCGACCTCGAACGCGACGACGAACTCCTGGTCATCGATGCCGAACGAGTAGGCGGTGTGGATCCGCACCTGCGGGTAACGGTGCCCGACCGCGAAGTGCGCGCCCATGATCCGCGCGCGCTCCTCCTGCGGGAGCGCGTACCAGCGCCGCTGCTTCGTCATCGGGTAGAGCACGAGGTACGCCTTGTCGCCGGCGGGTCCGGCCGCGGGACGCGCGTGCTCGTTGCCGGCGTGCGCGTGCGAGCCGAGGTACGGGGAGCGGCGCCGCGCCGCCAGGTAACCGTACGGCCGTGTGCTCCAGGCCCAGAGCTCGGTCGCCGCGAGCCGCGACTCCGCCAGCAGGATGCGCTCGAGATCCTCGACGACCATCCAGAGCAGCAGGTCCGCGTCGGCGCGCGTTCCCACGAGCGAGTAGGTGTGGGTCGCGACGCCGGAGTCCTGGACGGCTGCGGCGAAGGCGTGCTTGTGCGCATCGCGCTCGCGCCCGGGCAGGCGCCGCCATTCACTTGGCAGCGCGATCGTGAGGTAGCGATACAGCTCGTTCACCCGGCGATCTGCCTGAGCGCCAGAGCGGCCGCCGAGGTGACAGTGTCGACGTCCTCGTCGGTGTGCGCGAGCGAGAGGAACAGGCACTCGAGCTGCGAGGGCGGCAGCAGCACGCCGCGCGCGAGCATCGCGCCGTGGAACCGCGCGAAGCGCGAGCGGTCGGCTGCCTTGGCGTCGTCCTCGTTGCGGATCGGACCTGGCGCGAAGAACAGCGTGAGCAGCGACGCGACGCGCTGCACCCGCGCCGGGATGCCGGCGTCGCGCGCCACGCGATCGAGGCCGGCCTCGAGCCGCGCGCCGAGGGATTCCAGGCGCGCGTAGGCGGCGGCGTCGAGGAGCTTCAGCGTGGCGAGCCCGGCGGCCATCGCGAGCGGGTTCCCGGAGAGCGTCCCCGCCTGGTACATCGGACCGACGGGCGCCACGTGCCGCATGATCGCAGCGGTCCCGGCGTACGCGCCCACGGGGAGCCCGCCGCCGATGACCTTGCCGAGGCAGACGACATCCGCTCGCACGCCAGTGCGCTCCTGCGCGCCGCCACGGGCGACGCGGAAACCGGTGATGACCTCGTCGAAAACGAGTAGCGCGCCGGTGCGGTCGCTGATCCGGCGGAGTCCCTCGAGGAACCCCGGATCCGGCGGGACGCAACCCATGTTCCCGGCGAACGGCTCGACGACGATCGCCGCCAGCGGCCTCGCCGTCGCGGCCGCTTCGGTCGCGTCGAGATCGTTGTACGCGACCGTGACCGTGTCGCGGGTCGCCGCGATGGGGACCCCCGCCGAGTCGGGCAACCCGAGGGTCGCCACACCGGACCCGGCCTTGGCGAGGAGCGGATCGGCGTGGCCGTGATAGCAGCCCGCGAATTTCAGGATCGGGTCGCGACCGGTGGCGGCGCGTGCGAGCCGGACCGCGCTCAGGCACGCCTCCGTGCCCGACGAGACGAACCGCAGCATCTCGACCCCGGGGACGCCTTGGACGACCGTCTCGGCGAGCTCCACCTCGAGCGGGGTCGGTGCCCCGAAGGATGTGCCCCGGCGCGCCTGGGCCTCTATCGCGGCAACGACATCGGGGTGCGCGTGCCCGGCGATGAGTGGACCCCACGAGCAGACGAGATCGATGTACGACCGACCCTCGGCGTCGCGCACGCGCGAGCGGTCGCCGGAGACGATGAAGGGAGGAGAGCCTCCGACCGCGCGGTACGCCCGGACGGGGCTCGACACGCCGCCGGGCATCACGCGCTCGGCACGCGCGAGCAGCTCCGCATTCGCCCCGCTCACTCGCGTAGCCATGCCGCGGCCTCCAGCGCGAAGTACGTGATCGTGATGTCCGCGCCGGCGCGCGCGATGGCGACGAGCGACTCGAGCGCCGCGCCCCTGAGGTCGAGCCAGCCATGCTCGGCCGCCGCGTGGAGCGCCGCGTATTCGCCGCTGACCTGGTACGCCGCGAGCGGCACGTCGGCCCTCACGCGGACCGCGGCGATGACGTCGAGATACGGGCCGGCCGGTTTCACCATGATCGCGTCGGCGCCTTCGACGACATCTATGGCGCCCTCAAGGAGCGCCTCGCGGCGGTTGGCGGGGTCCATCTGGTAGCCGGTGCGGTCCCCGGACTGCGGCGCGCAGTCGGCCGCCGCGCGAAACGGTCCATAGAAGGACGAAGCGAACTTCGCGGCGTAGCTCAGGATCGCCGTGTCCCTGCGGCCGGTGGCGTCGAGGGCCTCCCGGATCGCGGCGACGCGCCCGTCCATCATGTCGCTCGGGGCCACCACGTCCGCACCGGCCTCCGCGTACGCGACAGCCGCCTGCGAAAGCAGCGGCAGCGTCTCATCGTTGTCGACCTCTCCCGCCCGCAACACACCGCAGTGCCCATGGGTCGTGTACTCGCACAGGCACACATCGGCGATGAGCACGGTCCCCGGTGCGGCGGCGCGCATCGCACGGAGCGCGCGTGGCACGGGTCCGAGCGGATCGGCGGCCGCCGCTCCGCGATCGTCCTTGTCATCGGGGAGTCCGAACAGGAGTAGCCCGCCGATCCCGGCTTTCGCCGCGCGCACGGCGAGGCCAGCCGCGGCGTCGATCGGCCAGCGCGACTGGCCGGGCAGCGTGGGGATCGGCGTCTCGCTGGTGGCGCGGGCGTCGATGAAGACGGGCTGGACGAACGAGCGCGGATCGAGGCGCGTCTCGCGCACCAGCGAGCGCAACGCCGGCGTGCGACGGAAGCGCCGTGTCCGGCGGATCGCGTGTGCGCGCTCGCGTGACTCGAGCGTCACGACACGACCTCCGAGATACGCTCCCAGCGAGCGACCGTCGCGTCGCGCCCCGTGCGCGCGCGCACGTGTGCCGCGGTCGTTGGTCCGGTCGCAATGACTCGCGCCGCCGCGAGCGCGTTGGGACCGAGCGCGCCGAGCAGCGCGTCGACGGCGCTGGGCGACGCGACCACCACCGATGCGCCGCGTGCGAGCAGTCTGCCGGCCGCAGCCGCGTCACCGACGATCCCGCTGACCGTCCGGTAGGCGATCGCCTCGCGCACGGTCGCTCCGCGCCTGGCGAGGATGTCGGGGAGGTCGCGGAGCGCCCGATCGGAGCGCGCGAGGAGGACATGCCCGACCGGGATGGCGACGTCACGCGCGAGCTCGGCACCGGTGGCCGCGACCAGCTCCACCACGATGCCGCGGGCGGAGAGGGCGGACGCCGCCTGGCGGCCCACCGTCGCGACGCGCGCCTCGGGCGGACGACCGAGCGAGCGTAGGACCGCCTCGGCGCCGGTGCGGCTCGTCACGACCAGCAGGTCATCCGAGCTGAGAGCCCGCAGGGCGTCCGCGAGCTCGCGCTCGTCCTCCAGGGGCACCGTGTCCGCGCACGGCAGCTCCAGCACGTCGTGCCCGCGGGCGCGCAGGGCCGCGGCAAGCGTCGCGTTGCGGCCCGCGCCACGCGTGAGCACCACAACGCTACGCATGGGCGAACATCCGGAGCGCTCGCGCTGCCCGCTCCGCCGCTTCGGCGGCCGTGCGCCCCGTCGTATGCGCTCGGTGCACTCCGCTGCTGGTCGCGAGCGCGGCATCGAGCATGACCTCACCCGCCTCGACGCGGGCATATGTGCCGAGCGGGATCTCGCAGCTCCCGCCCAGCATGTGCAGGAGAGCGCGCTCCGCGGTGACGGCCTCGCGCGTCGAGGCATCGTCCGCGTGGGCGAGCACCGTCCGGGTGGCGCGGTCCGACGCGCGGCACTGGATCGCGAGCGCGCCCTGGCCCGGCGCGGGCGGGCAGACGTCCAGGGCCAGGACCTCGATCTCCCCAACCGTGATCCCGAGCCGACGCAGGCCGGCGAGCGCGAGCATCACCCCGCCGTACTCGCCGCGTTCGACCTTCGCGAGACGCGTGTCGACGTTCCCGCGGATCGTGCGGGTGCGCACATCCGGGCGTGCGGCGCGGACGAACGCGTCGCGCCGCACGCTGGAGGTGCCCACGGTGGCCCCGTCGGGCAGGCCGGCGAGTCCGGAGCGGCCGCGGGTGATGAGCACGTCGCGTGGATCCTCGCGGCACGGGATCGCGGCCAGGACGAGATCGGCTGGCTCCTCGGTCGGGAGATCCTTGAGCGAGTGCACCGCGACATCGACCTCTCCCTGCCGGAGCGCGTCCTCGAGCGCGCGCACGAAGATGCCCTCCCCCAGCTCCGAGAGGGGCGCGGCGCTCTCGTCGCCCCGCGTGCGGATCACGACGAGCTCGACCTCGCCAAGCGAACGCGTCGCGAGCGCGGCCTGAGCGAGCGCGAGACGGCTCCCGCGCGTGCCGACGCGCAGCATCAGAGGCGGAACAGCTCGCGCGCCGCGGGGACGCGTTCCGGAGCCTCGCGCAGCGAGATGACGGGCTCATGGATGAGAGCGTTCGTAAGCGCGTGCGAGAACGCCTCGATGACGCGCCGGTCGCGCTCGGAGAGGTGCCCGAGATCGCCGAGCGCCCTGTCGAGCCGTCGCCTGCGCAGCGCCTCGGCACGCTCGCGGAGCCGGGCGATCGTCTCCCCGGCGCCGCGGCCGCGCAGCGTGGCGAGGAAGGATGCTGCCTCCCGCGCGCAGCGGTCCTCGCACGCAGCGCGCTCAATGTCTCCGATCGCCTGATCCGCCGGGACGAGATCGTCGACGGTGATGTAGTTCGCGCCGAGCGCCCTGCGAGCATCCGGGGAGACGCTGCGGGGCATCGCGATGTCGACGACCACGAGGCCGCGCGCCGCCGACTCCCGGAGCAGGTCGAGCGTGAGCAGCGTGCCGCGCGTGTCCGCCGCGGAGATGAGCGCGTCCGCACGCTGGAGCAGCTCGGGCAACGCTTCGAAGGGGAAAGCGGCACCGCCGGCCAGGTGGGCGAGCGGTAGAGCGCGAGCGACGTGGCGGTTGACGATGAGCAGCTCCGCGACGCGGCGCCCGAGCGAGCGCGACGCGAGCTTCCCCATCTCGCCGGCGCCCACGACCACGACCGTGGCGCCCGCGGGGTCATTGACCCGCGCGAGCGCGGCCGCGACCGCGAGCGAGCCGAGCGACGTCGTGACCTTGCCGAGCGACGTCGTCGCGCGGAGCGTGCGACCCACGTGCAGCGCACGCTCGAAGAGCCCCGCGAGCTCGCTCCGTGCCCCGGCTGGGCGGGTCCGCTCGTACGCCACGCGGATCTGGCCAAGGATCTGACGCTCGCCGGGGATCGCCGAGTCGAGCCCGGACGCCACCCGGAACAGATGCCGGATCGCCTCCTCGTCCGCGGCGATGCGGACGGCGTCCGGAAGCGGCCCCAGCCGCTCCGGGAACCAGCTCCGCGGCTCCTCGCGACCCTCCACGGCGCCGTAGACCTCTGAGCGGTGGCACGTGAGCAGCGGGAGGAGATCGGGCCCCGGCGGCGCGGCGGCGACCTGAGAGGCGAACTGTTCCCTGACCTCGAGGACCGCGCTGCCGTGATGGACGCGGGCGACCGCAAGCCGTGCCACCAGGAGACCATGCAGCCGCCACGCCGCGGGCTCAAGTCGCCTTCAGAGATATAC